>JAQVLH010000089.1 GCA_028704265.1 Candidatus Nanoarchaeia archaeon | reverse complement strand
AATCCTGTTAATCCCACTGTAAGCAAAAAAGATTATTCTAAAAAATATGATTTGAAAGGAAAGTTTGTTTTGATTCATGTTGGAAGAATTAGTTCTGAAAAAAGAGTTGATACTTTAATTAAGATTATTGCAAAGCTTAAAAAATCCATTCCTAATATTTGCGGAATTATTTGCAGTGACGGAATGATTAAGGTTGATATGGAAAAATTAGCTAAAAAATTAAAAGTTTATGAAAATATAATCTTTACAGGTTTTATTAAAAGGGATGAATTATCATGGCTTTATGAAAATTCTAATATTGTTACTGCTTTTGGTTTATATGAAACTTTTAACTTATGCGCTGCTGAAGGATTATTTTATGGCAAGCCTTTAGTTTTAAGCAACAGCGGACCTCATCCTGAATTAATTAACAATAATGGTTTTTTAATTGATGTTAATGAAAATGAAGTTGATAATTTTGCTGAAAAAATAAAAATTATTTATAAAGATGAAAAACTTGCTAAAAAATTTAGCCTTAATAGCAAAAATCATTGGAAAGATTATAATTATAAATCAACTATTGATAAGCATGAAAATTATTTTTTGGATTCAATTAAAAATAATTTGATTTCAAATCATAATTACGTGATTTTTATTCAATATTTGGCATTTATGGGCATTATTATGAATACATTTTTGCTGTCAATGAGTTTGAAGGAAAAGAAGGATAATGGCTTAATTGAAGAGTTTGAAAAATTCTCCGACAGTATGAACAGTGAAGTAAAAAAATTAAAGAAATCTTTTTAAAATGATGTATTATATTTCTTTCTTTAATGAAAAGAGGATCACGTGCTTGGAAAAAGTATAAAATCTCCAGATGGAAATGGAGAAAGAAGAAAATGAAAGAAAGGAAAGCTAAAAGAGCTCAAAGAAAAGCAAGAAACGGCTAATTAGGAAATATTTTTTTAATTATATATTAATTATTTTTTGCTATTTTTTTTTAATCTTATTATTCAAATCTGTATTTATTTTAAATATTTAGGATAAATGTTTAAAAATATTAAACGTTAATGATTATCTTGCGGAAGTGCCGGAGTGGTCAAACGGACTGGATTAAGGCTCCAGTGACTTAGTGCCTACGCGAGTTCGAATCTCGTCTTCCGCAATTAAATAAAAAAATAGTTTTATAAATAGAGCTTTTCCATAAGTATTTTATGGCTGATGAAAAATGTTTATTTTGTGAAATTCTTAAAGGAAGTATTCCTTCTTTAAAAGTTTTTGAAAATGAAGGCTGCATTGCTGTTTTAAGTATTAAACCAGTGAGCAAAGGGCATGTTATTGTAATTCCTAAACAGCATCATTCTTTTATTAATAATTTGCCTGATGATATTTCATTTCATATGCTTGGAGCAGTAAAAGCTTTAAGCACTATTCTTACTCAAATATTATTATGCTCAGGAATAAATGTTATGCATAATATTGGAGGAATTGCAGGGCAAAAAGTTAATCATTTATGCTTTGAAATTATTCCAAGATATGCTAATGATAAAATTAAAATTGAAATGCTTGAAAGCAAAACTGATGAGAATGAATTATATGAACAGCAAAAATTAATTACTTCTGCAATTCGTGATTCTACAATGAAACTTTTGGAAGCTATTAGGGATGGAAAAATCCAAGTTAGCGATGAAGTTAAAAATCAGGCATTGAAAGCATTAGAATCTATTAATAAAGATAAGCCAGTATTAAGAAAAGAAAATATTAATTCTAAAGTTGATTTATTAAAACTTGAAGACGAACTTAATAAATTTTAAAAAAACTTTTTAAACTAACGGGCAGTGTTTTATTTAATAATCATTAAAAAAGAAATAATTTTTTAAATTTGGAGGTGAAATTAATTGGTTGCTAAAAAAAAAGTTGTCGCAAAAAAACCTGCTGCAAAAGCTCCTGTTGCTAAAAAAGTAAATACTTCTAGTAAAGGTAAAAGCTGGCTTGACAAGATTAAAAATTTCTTCAAATAATACTATTTTAATAAAAGTTTTTAATTTACTATTTTATTATTTTTTTTATGTTATCTTTTAATCAGGCTTTAAAATTACTTAAATCTTCTTGCCAAGAAAACATTGTTAAGCATTGCTTAATAGTTTCAGAAAAAAGCTATGAATTGGCAAAACTTATTAAATTAAATAATTTAGAGATTGATGCTGAACTTTGCAGGATTGGTGGATTATTGCATGATATTGGAAGAAGCGTGAGCCATGATTTAAATCATGGAGTAATTGGAGCCAAGATGTTAGAAAAATATCCTAAACTTTCAAGAATTGCATTAACTCATGTAGGAGGAGGCATACCTAAAGATGAAGCGATTGCTTTAAAATTAAGCAATGAAGATTTAACTCCTAAGACTTTAGAAGAAAAAGTTGTTTGCTATGCTGACAAGTTAGTGCATGGTGACAGGTTAGCAGCTGATGCTTCAGAAGAGATTGTTAAACTTGAAGCAAAACTTGGAGTAGGCCATGCCTCAATTAAAAGAATTAAGATGATTGAAGATGAGATTAATAAGCTTATTAAAAAAATATGAATTAACACCTGATTTAGTTTCTCTTGACCAATGTTTTATGGTTAATCCTGAAGCGATAAGGGCAATTATTAGAGCTTGCGAATTAAATAAAAAAGATATTGTTTTAGAGATTGGTTCAGGCACAGGAATATTAACCTCTAAATTATGCGATTACGCGCTTAAAGTTTATGCTGTTGAAAAAGATGAAAGATTATTTGAAATATTATCTGACATGTTAGCTAAGAAAAAAAATGTAGAGTTAATAATTTCTGATGCTAAAAAAGTTGGATTCCTAGATGCTAATAAAATTATCAGCAATCTGCCTTATAATATGTGTGATTGGTTTTTTGAAAAATTAAATAATTCTAAATTTGAATTATCAGTTGTTACTATTCCTTTAAAATTTTTTGAAAATCAGGCTAAAAAATATGAGAATTTGGTTTGTGAAAAAATTAAGGATTTAATGCCTGCTGACTTTTATCCTCAGCCCAGCATTAAAAGCGCAATTGTTAAAATAAAAAAGAAATAAAAAATTATGGAAATATTTTTTTCATTCTTTGCTCTGCAGCTAAATCACTTAATTCTGAAGATTCTGTTAATCCCATTTTTGATTCATAGTTATTTTCAACGCTTTTTATTTTTGGAATGTAATTCCCGCAAAATATTCCGGCAAATCTTTCATCAATAGTTCTGCCTTCATTCATTGAAGTGTTCATAAAATAATATTTTATCTTGCTTATTATAGTCATAAGAATAATTTGATAATAATTTAATTTATAAAATTATCTAAAAATAAAAAAAAAGGTAAGAAAAATATTTTAAAATTGTATTTTTACATTCTGTCTTTCTGATTCGCTTACTTGGAATAAATCTTTGTTTTTTAATTTCATAAATCCTGCAATTATCATGCTAGGGAATTGTGATACTCTTATATTAAATTCATTAACAACTCCATTGTATGATTCTCTTTTATTTGCAATATCTGATTCTAATGCTGAAATTCTTTCCTGCAAATGCTGGAAACTTTTATCCGCTTTTAATTTTGGATAATTTTCTGCAACTGCATAAAAACCCATTAATGCTTTATTAAGCATGCTTGAAGCTTTTGCTTTAGAATCAACAGTTGAAGCTCCCATGAAAGCAGTTCTTGCTTTTGTAATTTCTTCAAATGTTCCTTTTTCATGTTTCATATACCCTTTTGCAGTTTCTACAAGATTAGGTATTTCATCAAATCTTTGCTTTAGTAAAACATCAATGTTGCTCCATGCTTTTTCTATTGAGTTTTTAAGTGTTATGAAACCATTATATCCATTAATGAACCAGAAAACTATTACTGCTAATATTACTATTACAGCTATAATTATCTCCCACATAAGTATTAATAACTTTTAGATTAATTAAAAAGATATTGTTATTAAAAAAATATAAAGCTTTTAAATAAGTGATTATTTAATTTTATTTTATGGAAAGAAGCCACATTAAAGATTTAAAAGCAAATACTAGCGTAACAATAAATGCGTTTTTAGAAGAATCTAGAATTTTAAGCAAGATAGCTTTCTTGGTTATTAGAGATGTTACAGGAAAAGCTCAGTGCGTTATTAAATCAGATAATTCTAAGAATTTTGAATTAGCTAAAAAGATTAACAAAGAATCAATTATTTCTATTACTGGAAAAGTTAATGCAAATAAGCAGGCTATGAATGGCTTTGAATTAAGTGTTGAAAAATTAGAAGTTTTATCAGAAGCTGATTCTCAATTGCCTATTCCTGTTGTTGAAAAAGGTGACGTTACTACTGCTCTTAATAAAAGGTTTGATTACAGAATGCTTGATTTAAGAAAAGAAAAAAATACTTTAATGTTTAAAGTTTCAACCTCTTTTGAAAAAGGATTAAGAAATTATTGGAATAATAATAATTATATTGAAATTCATTCGCCTAAAATTATTGGAACTGCTTCTGAATCAGGTTCTGAAGTTTTCATGATTCCTTATTTTGGAAAGGAAGCTTTCTTGGCTCAAAGCCCCCAATTTTATAAACAGATGGCTTTATGCAGCGGTTTTGAAAAAGTTTTCGAAATAGGCACAGTTTTCAGAGCTGAAAATAGCCACACTACCAGACATTTGACTGAGATTGTTATGATTGATATGGAATTTTCTTACATCAAAGACCATTTTGATATTATGGATGAAGAGGAAAGAGCAATTAAACATGCTTTGAAAATTGTTAAAGAAGATTATGAAAATGATGTTAAGAGACTTTTTGGAGTTGAAATAAATATTCCTAAATCTTTTCCAAGAATTAGTTTTAAGGAAGCCAATGAGATTATAAAAAAAATGGGCGGAGAAATTGAAAAAGATGACTTAACTAGTGCTGGAGAGAAATTATTAGGCGAGTGGGCTAGAAAAAATCATGATAGTGATTTCGTTTTTGTTTACAATTACCCTTGGGCTAAAAAACCATTTTATCATATGAGGGACCCTAAAGATATGAGCACAACTAAAGGCTTTGATTTGCTTTACAAGGGT
>JAQVLH010000088.1 GCA_028704265.1 Candidatus Nanoarchaeia archaeon | reverse complement strand
GCTCCTTGTTTTTCTTTCATTTCATTAAGAACTGATTCCAAACCTTTTATGCCTATAAATCTTTTTTCTTCCATATTAACTCCTTTTTCTATCTCTGCTAATTTTGGCATCTCTGAATACTTAATGCTTTTTTTTAAAATTCTGCATCTTAAATTATCTGGAGTAATAGGATTTATTTTTTCATCATAATTTTGAGCCAAATATTCAACTGCATTTTTTGCATAATTAGTAGAAATTATATTTAAAGATATTAAAGAATTATAAAAAGAACATAATCTGCATATTTTATCAAAACCATCTTTTTGAATTAAATATTCTTTTTTATTATCACTCATTAATCCAGTTATCATATAATTTTAAAGAAATTATTTTATTTAAAAAGATTTATAGTAATAATTTAAAAAAATGCATTATTAGCAATAATGTTTAATTACTTTTTTCTTACAAGATAAAAAAAAGAGTTTTTTTCATCCAAATCTTTTATTTGATGAAAAAGTTGAGAAACAGTATATTTTATTTTTTGTGCAGAAGTTGAATCAATGACTATTGCTATTTTTGCAGCAGGATTATATTCTCTTATCATTGATGCATGTCCGGAATAATTTATTATTAAATTTCCTCCTTTTTCATCAATATCAGCAAGGATTAACTCTAATCCTTTTATATTTTCAAATTCTTTTTTTTCCATTTTTATTCCTTTTTCTATCTCTGCTAATTTTGGCATTTCTGAATACTTAATACTTTTATTTTTAATTGAAGATTCTGGATAAAGATTTTTATCAATTAAATTTAAATTTGAATCAAAATTATTAGATAATTCTTCAACTCTTTTTTCTGCATATTGCAATGAAACCAAACCTAAATCTATTAAGCAATTGTAAAAAGCGCATAATCGGCATGTTTTGTCAAAACCATCTTTTTGAATTAAGTATTCTTTTCCTCCATCTTCTATTAATCCAGTTATCATATTATTTTAAAAAAATTATTCTATTTTTAAACATTTTTAAAAAAAATTCAAATATAATAACAATGTTTAAAAATAGTTTTTTCTCTTTAATTTATTATGGAAAAACTGACTATTGAAGACAAAAAATTTATAAGAAATTCAGGATTGGGATTGATAAGCGCTATTAGTTGTATTACTTATCATAGTAATTTTCCTTTTGATATATATAATATTGAAATTATTGGACAATATAGAATATCAGATATTATGGGTTTAACAATAACTGCAGCTTTATTTAATTATTATGGTAAAATCTACAAAAATGAGCTTAAGAAATACTTTTCTGAAAGAAAACAAAACAAAGCTGCCAAAAAAAAATATGAACAATTTGGAGATACTCTTGAAGATATAACATTTATATAATGAATTTTATTGAATTAGTTAATTTTTTAAATCTCTCATTTTCTAATAATAATATACCTGCAGCGGTGGCTTAGTGGTAGTATCTTAGCCTTCCAAGCTGAGGACCCGAGTTCGAATCTCGGCCGATGCAAAATTAACTTTATTTAAAATGCAAAAATTATTTTAATATATTATAATATTCTTCCCTTGAAAAATGGCAGTTTATTAGGTGTTCAAAAGTTGAGCAATGAGTTTCTAATAATTTTTCTTTTATTTCTATTTTGCCTTTAGGTCCGTAAAGTTCAAGAAGTTTTACTGTTGTTTTTTTTGTTTCAGGATTACTTAAATAATTTTCAGCAAGCAATCTTGCAGTATACATTGCTTCTAAATAAGCATTTTCTGGTGTTGCTTGAAAAATTTTTTCTTGAATTTCAGTTAATGGTGTTTTTAAACCGAAGCCTTCGCTTGCTCCTCCGTTTATTTCATATTTTGCAGTGTAAGAATTTAAGCTCATAAAAATTATAAATAATTTTTATTGTTTAAATAAATACTTGTTATATAATTATTATATTCCAAAATTAGTAAATTAAAAAAAAAATTAAGAAAATTATCTCAAAACCCTTAAAAAGAATAGGAGTATATAAAAATTTATGACTATTAGAGATAGAATTAAAATAGTTCTTGATTCCAAAAAGAAGATTACTAATCCCTTGTTTATTATAGGTTTTCAGGGAGTTGGAATGGTTGGAACTTTAGCTTCCCAGCATTTAGCTGAGGCATTAGAATGCGAATTAATTGGACATATTGAATCAGAATATTTACCTCCTATTGCTATATTAAATAATAGCACTTTAACTTTTCCAATAAGGATTTATTATCAGAAGAAGAAAAATATTATAATTATCAGCAGTGAAGTTCCTGTTAGCAGCGAATTCGCTTTTGAAATGAGCCATGATATTATTGATTTAATGAACAAATTCAAATCTAAAGATATAATTGTGTTAGAAGGATTAGTTACTAAAGATGAGCAGCCTAATCATTCCAAAATTTTTGGAGTGCCTACAAATGAAAAAATTAAAAAATATTTAAATGATAATAAAGTTGAAGTTATTGGAAATGGCGCAATTTTAGGGGTTGCCGGAAGCGTATTATTATCCACTATTCAAAATGGTTTTACAGGCTATGCTTTAATGGCTGAAAGCCATATTAATTTGCCTGATGCTTCAGCTGCAAGTGCTATTTTAAAAAAATTAGCTGATATTTTAAAAATTGAAATTAACACTAAAGAATTAGACAAGAAAGGATTGGATGTTGATAAAAAAGTGAAGGATATAATGTCAAGCTTATCAAGATTCAAAAAAGAAGAAAATGATAATTCTAAAATTCTTTATGGATGAGCAAATATGCTTATTATTTTAGATTTAGATGGAACTCTTATTAATAGCGAAACTGCTCATTTTAATAGCTTTGTTAAAGCAATTAATAGAAAAGGGCATAAATTAAGCTTTCTTCAAAAAAAAGAAATAAAAAGCAGATTCGGAATGTCAGGAACAGAAATTATTAAAGGGGTTTTGCCAAAAATTTCTTTTGAAGAGGTTAAACAAATTTCTAATGATGTTAAAAGTATTAGTATATCTGAAGAATTTGATAAGGTTAAATTTATTAATGGCGCAAAAAAATTTTTAAAAGATAATTTTAAAAAACATGATTTGGCTCTTGCTACTAATTCTTCAAAATTATTTACTTATAAGACTATTGAGGAATTAAAAATTATTAATTTTTTTAAAAAAGTTATTACTGCTAGTGATGTTAAAAACGCAAAACCTGACCCTGAAATGATTAATAAAATTATTAAAGAATTAAATTATGAAAAAAAAAATTGCGTGATGATTGGGGATTCTATTTATGATTATTTATCTGCAAAAAAAGCAAATGTTAGATTTATTGCTGTGCTATCAAAAAGCGATTATGCTAATGAGCTAAAAAAAGTTGCTGAATGTTTTAATGATTTGTCTGAAGTAAAAATTTAATTATTTTTCTTTTTCAAAAGATACTGTATAATAATAAATTTTGGAAGTTTTCCATGCATCTTTTTTTAATCCGGCTTTTTGGCTTAATTCTTGCAAAAATATTTTTTTATCTTTTATTTGCTCCCACACTTGAGGCAAAAAGGTGGCATTTATTCCATCTTTTTCAATTATTAATCCATAATCTTTTTTTATTTTACGCAATAATTCAGATGGAGTTTTAAATAATAATGGAATAGCCTGGCTTAATATTGATACTTCTATTTTTATTTTATCAAGCTCATTTTTAGTTAAAGGAGAAAATCTGTAATCATTAAATGCTGCGTTTATTGAATTATCAACAATATCCTGCCATAAAGGTTTTGTTGCGGTTAAAGAACCGATGCAGCCTCTTAAGGTTCCATTAATAGTTAAAGTAACAAAACAAGCTTTTTTTTCATAATACTTTTTTCTGTCTTCGCCATTTGGCATAAATTTTTCATTGTTAAAATATTTTTCTAAAGATTTTCTTGCAATCTCAGTTATTTCCATTTTTTTTAAAATACTCCTCCTATTTTTTCTTTGCAATTTTTGCATTTATTTTTATCCAAATTAAGTATTATTGAATAGCCAATTCTTTTTATAACTGTTTTTTTGCAAAATTGGCATATCGTATCTGTTGTTTCTCCTATATTTCCTAAATAAACATTTTTTAATATTTTTTTACATATTTTATATGCTTCATTCATTGTTGAAAGAGGAGTTGGTATTTCTTTCATTTTATAGCTGGGAAAATATCTTGACAAATGCATAGGAATATTTTCGTCAACGCTTTTTACAAATCTTGCAATATTTTCAATCTCTTTTTTTGAATCATTTTTATTAGGTATTATTAACGTGGTTAATTCAATCCATATTTTCAGTTTATGCGCCAATTTTATTGTTTCAAGCACTGGTTTAAGTTTTGCTTTGCAGGTTTCATTGTAAAATTTTTCACTGAAAGATTTAATATCAATATTCATTGCATCAACAAAAGGGCTTATTTTTTTCAAAGCCTCTTTTGATATATACCCATTTGTTACTAATATATTTTTTATTCCCTCTTTTTTTGCTAATTTCATGGTTTCTAACCAATATTCTATTGCAATTGTCGGCTCATTGTAGGTGTATGCAATGCTTTGACATCCATTACCTATTGCATTATTAACAATTTCAATAGGAGTTAAATCAATTCCTAATTTAATATTTGATTCCTGAGAAATGTCATAATTTTGGCAAAAGCTGCATTTGAAATTGCATCCTATTGTGCCTACTGAGTAAGCCAATGTTCCTGGCATAAAATGATATAATGGCTTTTTTTCTACAGGGTCAATATTTTCCGAGATTACTTTGCCGTAAATCATTAAATATAATTTACCTTCAATATTTTTTCTTACTTTACATATTCCAAAATTATTATTTTTTATTATGCAATAATGATTGCATGCCAAACATTTGACTTCTTTATTTTTGAGACTTTTATAGAATATGCAGTCCTTAATGGACATAGTTTTTATTAATAATAGATTCATTAAATATTTTATGAATTAATAAATAATATTATTAATCTATTAGTAGCCTATTAATCATTTTTTTATGGCAAAAAGATTAATCCAATAAGTAGTATTATTTTTTTCAGTAAACAAATCTATAACTTTGAATCCGCATGATTCAACAAGA
>JAQVLH010000087.1 GCA_028704265.1 Candidatus Nanoarchaeia archaeon | reverse complement strand
CCATTACCAATCACTAAAGTTTTTAAACTTTGGCATAAATCCTTAAAATATTTACCGCTAAATTCAGACTTCTCAATTTCTCGTGCTTGTTTACGTAAAATATCATTCCCAAGTAATGTGAATTTTGAATTATTAGTCATTTTAATGTGTCCATTCAATAATTTTGATATCTTTTCCTATTTTTTTAATCACATTATCTCTAATATTGGCATAATTTGGACAAGGATAGCCAATAGGATTTCCTCTGCTAATACAAGAAGCAAAAACTATGGCTTCAGCCCCTCGATCAACTAAGAGTTTTGCTCTGGCAATAGCTCTTTTTCCTGGACAACCGCCACAAGAAACAAACCCAACTATCTCAACTGGGCCAGTCTCTTCAAAAGCTAATTTGCCTTCTTTGGCTATTTTAAAATCAGTATTGCCAGGACATAAATCTTCAGTTTGCTGACAACGAATAATTCCAACCTTCATATATGCAGCTCCTTTTTTATATCCAAAAATAATTGTACAAACAGCTTTTTATACTCAGGCAATTCTTCAATTATTAAAGTGCCTTTAGAATAAACCGTGGCTATTCTTTTTGAAAAAGGCAATCTCATAAGGATAGGGATTTGCTCTTTTTGGCAGTACTTTTCAGTTTTATCATCACCAAGATCAAATCTATTAATAACTACACCGAAAGGTATTTTTATTTTTCTTAGTACTTCAACTGCCAACTTTAAATCATTTAAACCAAAAGGAGTCGGCTCTGTTACAAGAAGACAAAAGTCTGTTCCGGTAATAGCACTAATAACTGGACAAGAGGTTCCTGGTGGGGCATCAATGATATTAATTTTATCTGGATTAATATTTTTCTTTACTGCTTTTATTAATGGAGGAGCCATAGGCTGGCCAATATCTAATTTTCCTTGAATAAAATCCAAACCATTTTTTGAGCCGATTTCTACCACACCTATTTTTCTATCTACTTCTTTGATAGCTTTAGTAGGACAAAAATAAGTACATGAACCACACCCATGACATAAATCAGAAAATACAAGCACATTATCTTTAATTTTTGCTAACGCATTAAACGCACAAACTTCTACACATTTGCCGCAAGCATTACATTGATCTTGATTTATTTCAGGAATAGGAATGCTAACTTCTTTTGTTTTTTTGAATTCAGGTTTAATAAAAATATAAGAATTAGGTTCTTCCACATCACAGTCTAATAACTGTGTATTATCAAGAGCTGAAGCTAAATTAGTAGAAATAGTTGTTTTCCCTGTCCCACCTTTTCCGCTTGCTACAGCTATTTTTATATTTTGATTCATATTATATTAACTCCCGCAAGCTGGTGTATCACAAGGTATATCTTGTCCACAGCAGGTATTTGAACTGCCGCATCTGGTAAGTTGCGAACTAAAATTAGATGAGGTATTAAGTTTATTAATTATGCCTACATTTTTACCAATCACTCTATTAACTTTACCTTTACATTTTGGACAAATTTTAATTGGGGTATCGGTCATACCTTGAACCTTTTCAAATCTATAATTACACTCTTCACATTTATATTCGTATGTTGGCATATATTCCTCCAATAAAAACTAATTATTGTGAAATTGCTTCAGTAGGACATTGACTTATACATGCACCACATTCCATACAGTCATCATTAACTACTGCTTTACCATCTTCAATTTTAATAGCGTCCACAGGACATACATCAATACAGCTTTGACAGCCATTACATTTATTAATATCTATTTTTACAGCCATAACTTTTTACTCCCTTATGTTTTGATTCCAAAATGTGATTCTACACTTGGACCGCTTGTAGGTTTTAAAATTCCTTTTTTATATTGATCTACTGCTTGGCTGATCGTGCCAGATACATTGCATATTACTGTAATACCTGCTGCCTCTAATGTTTTAGATGCATTAGGACCAACATTTCCAGTTAAAACAGCATCAATTTTTTTATCAGCTACAAATTGTCCTGCTTGAATTCCTGCTCCACCAGTAGAATTTTTATATGGATTTTCTAAAGCCTCAAACATTAAAGTAGCTGGATTTATAAAAATAAAATAAGAACATCTGCCGAATCGAGGATCAACGTTAGCTTCTAAGCTTTCTCCTTCAGAACTAATACAAATTTTTTGTGAAGTTTCAATTTTATTTTCTTCTTCATGATGACAGCCTTGTTCTTCACCATCCGCATTAGAGTGTGTACATTCGGTTTTATCTAAGCCATAGCCTTTTCCTGCACCAGGACTGCATAGGCTTTCCCCACCTTTTAAAGCACCTTTAATTAGTTCATTGACTACAGTATCTATAGTACCTTCAATTCCCAAAATAGTTTTTATATTTTGGTCACTAAATAAATCCTGTGCTCTATGTCCCATACCACCGGCAATGATAGCTTCTACATTCTTTTCTGCTAAAAATTGTGGTAAAAAACCTGGATGATGTCCGGGATTATCAATAACTTCTTTGCTTACTATTTCATTTTCTTTAATTTCAATAATAGTAAAACTAGGGCATCTGCCAAAATGAGCTGAAACAGCATTATTATCTGTTGAAATTGCTACTTTCATAAATTTTTATCTCCTTTAATTTCTTTATAATCAGCATCAATAATATTAGTTAATTTATTAGGATTACTCTCTTTATTTTTTCTTAATAATTTAAAAAAAAGAGGCCGTAAAAAACCATTCGGTTTTACAGTTTCGTGAAAAACAAATCCAATTATAGAAAATAAAGCAACAGCTAAACTTCTTTTAGCAGGCTTATTAAGTTTTGAATAACAGTTTCCAAGTTGCCATCCACTTCTTGATTTTCTATTCCACCAAGGTCCAGTTCCATCTCTTTGTGGCATTATGGCCTCCTTTCTTAAAAATTAATTTTTTAGTTTCAGACTTTTATTTCCTCTCTTGATTTTTTGCTGAAAGTAATTTTTTTACTTGATTTATCCCAACTGCAATTTTTCTAGTGTAATTTGTAATGGTGATGGGCTGTCATCAGCGTTATTACCTTCTTCATCAAAATAACCACGTCCAAATCCAAAAAAGCGTCTCCCACCTCCTCTTGTTCCAGCACCGCAAGGGCCATAACCCCATCCGGTTCCTGGACCTCTTCCTCGTGGACCTGTTCCATCTCCTCCTGGCATAATTTTCACCTCCTATTTTTATTTATTAGCAATGATTAATTACATTGCCAATATGTGTATATACACACAAGGATATATCTTATATACTTTAAAATCAATAGCAAAATTACTGGTTGAAAAAATAATAAAACAAGGACAATAAATTATGTTATTAACACAAAATATTCATATAGAAAGTATTAAGCCTATAATTACACCTAATGAATTAAAAGAGAAGCTTTTTATTTCTAAAAAAATTAGTCAAGAAATTATTAATTACCGCAATATAATCAAAAATATTATCAATCAAAATGATCCCAGAATAATGGCTATTGTTGGTCCTTGCTCTATTCACAACCCTGATAAAACGATCAATTATGCAAAAAAATTATTTAAACTGCATCAGAAATATAAAGATAAAATATTTATCTTAATGAGAGTCTATTTTGAAAAACCACGTACAACTATCGGCTGGAAAGGATTAATTAATGATCCTGATTTAAATGGAACATGTAATATCTCAAAAGGGCTTTATATAGCAAGAGAACTTTTAATAAAAATATCTGAGATAGGACTTTCTATTGCTACCGAAATGCTTGACCCTATTTCACCTCAATATACTTCAGACCTAATTAGCTGGGCTTCAATAGGCGCAAGAACAACAGAATCACAAGTTCATAGAGAAATGGCTAGTGGATTATCAATGCCAATAGGTTATAAAAATGGTACGGATGGTGGTTTAGGTGTTGCCATCAGTGCTTTAAAAGTAGCTAAACATTCTCATTCATTTTTAGGCACAAATGAATTAGGCCAAACATCTATCATTAAAACTAAAGGGAATCCTCATGGCCATCTTATTTTAAGAGGCGGGAAAAATGGACCAAATTATAATTTTGAAAACGTAGAAAAAGCTATAGATAAATTAAAAAGAACTGACTTAAATTCTTCAATAGTAGTTGATTGCAGCCATGCAAACTCAAGTAAAAATTATCTTAACCAAGTACAAGTATTACATAATGTCATTGATCAAATTGGTGCTGGAAATAAAAATATTATTGGTTTTATGCTTGAAAGCAATATAAACGAAGGAAATCAAAAAATACCACTTGATTTAGCTCAATTAAAATATGGAGTATCAGTTACAGATGCTTGTATTAATTGGGAAACTACAGAAAATTTATTGGAAGAAATATATTTTAAATTATAGACTTTTTATTGCTGGATTCTTCTGCGACAATATCCCCTGCCTAAAATTTGAGTAGCTGAAGCAATATGTTCATGATCCAAAATTTGTAAAGCCTTGCTGCTGAATAAAGCATCGGCTACTTTTTTTCGTCCTGAATATAATAAACGCTGCAAAGTACCTGTAGACACTTTCATTTGTTCAGATGCTTCAGTTTGATTCATTCCTTCAAAATCACATAAATGGATTGCTTCAAGTTCATCTCTTTCTAATTGCAAAATATCTAATCCCCGCATAGGAATTCCTGTGGGTTTAAAAAATCGGGAACCGTCAAATGGTCTACAAAAACGTTGTTTTTTTTCAAAAGGCATTTATTTTATCCTTTTTAATCAAGTTTAATCTTTTATATTTATTAACTTGGTTAGTATGCCAAAAAATTAACTAACCAGCAATCTAATTTCCGCATTTTCAAGTTTAGCTAGGCTTCGGAATTTTGCTGGTTCAACACGTCTGAATACTGTTTCTAAAATAGATAATGGATCGCCATGTGAGACAAGGATAATTTCTCTACGGTCATGCTTTTTCTCTAAGTTAAAAATTAGTTTAGTAGTTCTTTCCAAAACGGCTAAAACAGATTCAGCACTATTTTCAGCATAATCAGGACTATTTGGATCTTCTCTCCAAATATGAAAGTAATTGTCTACTGATTTACCATCATAATCCCCAAAATACCTATCTCGTAATAATTCTGATTGCTGGATAGCTTTTATTGGAAGGTTAATTTCATTTGCTACAATCATTGAAGTTTCATAAGCTCGAATAAAATCTGAAGAAAAAATGATAGGTTTATTATACTGCCCCCAGTTAAGAAAT
>JAQVLH010000086.1 GCA_028704265.1 Candidatus Nanoarchaeia archaeon | reverse complement strand
TCCTAACTTGGCCTGTGAAAAGATTTCTGCATATTGGAAAGAACGCGGAGCAGAGGTTTATCTTTTGTTGGACTATGATCATTTTAAGGAATATACAGAGGTATATGTTTCTAAGGTTTTTACTGATACGCCTGTGCCAAAATGGTTGAAAGAAACAAAAAAAGTTCATATTGGTGGCACTGGATTCTTTTTTGATAAAGCACCAAACTTACCTGATGAAATAGAACATCATATGCCTGATTATCACTTATATGATGAATGGATCGAAAAAAAAGTAGTTAAAGCTAGAGAAAACGCAGAAGCAAACAAAATAGAATTTAATGAAGCTAAATTTAAAATTCAATTTAAAGAATATTTAGAATATTCAATAGGTTTTATAACAAGAGGTTGTTTTAGAAAATGTGGATTCTGTGTTAACCAAAAATATAGTCATGTCTTTGAACATAGTCCACTTGATGAATTTTTTGATAAATCAAGAAAAAAATTATGTTTTTTAGACGATAATTTTCTTGGATGTCCTCAGTGGAAGCCTCTATTAGAAAAAATAATAGCAACTGGTAGACCATTTAAATTTAAACAAGGATTAGATGAGAGAATTTTAACAAGAGAAAAAGCCGAGCTTTTATTTAATGCTAAATATGATGGAGATTTTACTTTTGCGTTTGATAAAGTCTCAGATTACAACCTTATAGAGCAGAAGTTACAGATTATTAACGAATTTGCTCTTAAGAAAAGCATAAAGTTTTATGTATTAGTTGGATATGAAAGCACTGATTATAAAGATATTGAAAATGCATTTATTAGAATTGAATTATTAATGCGTTATGGATGCCTTCCATACATTATGAGATTTCAAAATAAAAACGAGACTCCGTGGAAGGATTCTAAATATAGAGCTCTTTATGTAGCCATTGCTAGATGGTGCAATCAACCATCAATTATTAAAAAAATGAGTTTTAGACAGTTTTGTATGGCAAATCAAGAATACAAGAAAAATAAAACATCAATTTGTTCGACACTGAAAGCAATGCAGGAATTTGAAAACGAATATCCTGAAATTGCTAAGAAATACTTTGATGTACGTATGGAAGATATAAGAATAAGATAGAGGCAAAATATGAATTTTTACGAAATTTGGAAGGAAGCAAAAACGAATAATATCTCTGAAGAGTCATTTTTGTCTGACTTTTTGTCGTTAACTGAATCTTCAATTTATGTATTAAATAATGGAACGCAAAATGAATTGATTACGTTTTGTAATGTTTTGCTAGATACATCAATTGAAAAATTAATTGACTCTATTGGATTTGTTGACGCCAGCTTAATTAATCCAGATATAATTCTACAATTTAGCAATTTTGAACATGGAGTTTTTGAAGTTCCTATAAACATTAAAATGGAAGGAAGACCACTAACGTTTAATGAATTAGGTAAACTAATAATGAATTCTAAAGAAGATGGTGCTTGTAAAAAATATGGTGAAAACCACTCGAAGCTTGCATATCAGTTATCATTAGTCAATTTAAATAGAAATGGATGTTTTTATGTAAATAATACAGCTTTTGGAGATTTTTCTGTTGGAATGTCTAAGGACGATTTAATTAATATAGGGCGCAGATTGTTGCTTAGAAATAATTTTATTAAATTAATTATTAAAATGGCCAAAGATGGAAATTGTGATTATTCTTTACTTGCTAAAAAGTTTTTGTCTGAGTCTACTGCTGAAAGAAGAAAATCAAACGTAAAATATGCAGTTAATTTAGTATTAAATGGGACAAAATATGAGCCATTACTAAAGAACATTGTTTGGTAAGGAGGATGCTTATGAGTTATAAAGATTTAGAAATAAAAAAATGCTACGAGACATCCGAAAATAGAACCGATTTATTAGATTCTTTTTATATTCCGATGCTAAATCAGACTGTTAAATATTTTAGAATTGCAGGATTTTTTAGTTCTTCTAGTTTAGCAATTGCATCGAAAGGTGTAGAGGGATTAATCAATAATGGTGGCGTAATGAAATTATTAATATCTCCTGAGATTTCTAATGAGGACTTTGAGATTTTAAAGAGCCATGGTAACAATGAATTAAATGAGTTATCTCCAATATTTAAAGATTTTGACATTCATGATTTTGATAGCGATGATCATTTGAAAGCCTTAGCGTGGATGTTAGCAAATGGAAAATTGGAAATTAAAATTGTAATTGGTAAAAATAGTGAAAACTCTTTATTTCATCAAAAAATAGGTGTTGGATTCGATTCTGATGGAAATATGCTTTCATTTAGCGGTTCAATAAACGAAACTGCTAAAGCTTGGTTAGATAACATTGAAGAATTTAAAACTTTTAAATCTTGGGAACCTGAACAAGCTGAATATTTATTAGGTGATCTTAAAAAATTTAATTCTTATTGGAACAACGAGAAAAAAGCAGTATCAATGGTTTTTGATCTTCCATCGTCAATAAGAGAGGAAATTATTAGTGTTAAGCCAAGAGATGTTTATGATTTGGCCTTAATGAAAAAATACTCAAAAACAAAAGAAACGAGTAGATATGACATTAGCTTATTTACTCATCAAAGAGAAGCTGTTAAAAAATGGATAGCTTACGATAAAAAAATGTTATTTGAAATGGCAACAGGAACAGGTAAAACCAGAACAGCTATTGGTTGCTCTTGCGTACTATTAAAAGTCAAAGAACATATGCTAGTTATCGTTGCCACACCTCAAAACACTTTATCAAGACAATGGAAAGCAGAAGTAGATGATCTTAATGTAGTTTTTGATAAATATAAAATTATTGATGGAAGCAATGCTAAGTGGAAAAGTGATTTAGAAATATTACTTTTAGATTTAGCAAGTAATGAGTTAAATAATGCAATTGTCTATACCACACATGATACAGCTTCATCAGATAAATTTATCGAAATAATTAAAAACAATAAGAGAAATTTTACAATTCTATTCATTTGTGATGAAGTCCATGCCATAGGTTCTGCTCATAAAAAGCACGCCTTACTTGATTTATATGATTATAGAATTGGACTAAGTGCTACACCGGAACGTATGTTTGATGAGCAGGGAACAAAATTCATCAGAGATTATTTTGGTGATTGTTCATACGAATTTACTATTCACGATGCTCTTACGACTATCAACCCAATAACTAAAAAACCTTTCTTAAATGAATTTTATTATTATCCATGCTTCGTCCCTTTAACTGATGAGGAACAATCTAAATACAATTCGTATAGCAAAAAAATAGCATATATTATGAACCAAGACGATCCTGATTTGGATATATTAAATACTCTAAGAACTAAAAGAGCGGAAGTTCTAAAAAATGCTGAATTAAAATTTGATGAATTGAAAAAGACAATTAGTTCTTTATCATCAAAAGGTAGAGTAAGAGATACAATTATATTTGCTACCGATAAGCAAATAGACGGTACATTAGAATATTTGAATTCAATAAATATTACTAGAAGTAAAATTACAGAAGAAGAATCTGCCTCAAAAAAGATGGGTATAAATGGTCTTACTGAACGTCAAGAGATAATAAACCAATTTAAACAAGGTAAAATCCAAGTATTAGTAGGTATTAAGTGTCTTGATGAAGGAATAGATATTAAAAATGCTAGAATTGCTGTATTAATGGCTAGCAGTACAAATCCTAGGGAATATGTACAAAGAGTAGGAAGAGTTATAAGGCCAGATAATAACAAGCAAAATTCTATTATATTCGATTTTATTGTTAGGCCTGATGATGAATCATATATTAGCATTTTAGAAAAAGAAGGTAGAAGAGCAATGCTGATAGCTCAAAACGCAATTAACTATGAGGAGGTTAAGCGTATGTTTGAAGACAGTGGGGTGAATATCGATGCCAATAAGTAAAAAAATATTAGATCAAATCGAAAAATTAGATGCTGATCAAAAAACGAAAGAATTGCTTTTAGCAATTTTAAATGAAGAAGATAAAGGCAATTATAAGTTTAAAGACACTTATGAAAAACTAATAACTTCTTATTTAGAAACAAAGTCAAAGGGAGACGAAAACAATGATTAAGATTACAAAGATTGAATTAATTAATTATCGTCAATACAGAAACATTGTTATAGATTTCCCTGATACTGAAAAATATAAATTACATGTATTGAGAGCTAAAAACGGAACAGGAAAAACAACTCTTTTAAATAGTATTTTATGGTGTTTTTATGGAGTTGAACATTATTTAACAAATGAAGATAAAGCACTTCCAATTATAAATGATGCGCTTGTTGAAGAATCAGAAAATAATAAAGAACTACAGGTCATAGTTAGAATAAGCGTTAGTGATGAGAGCCAATTTCTTGTTTTTGAAAGAAAGCAGGCTTTTGTTGTAGCCTCTGATCCGCTTCATGATAAAAAGAACTCTGTGGCTGGTCAGTCTTCTCTTTCAATAACTATTTCAGATAAAAACGATCCTCTAAAAAATTCTGTTGTTATTGAAGACTCTGCTGAAGTTCAAAGTATAGTTAAACAATATTTTGATGAAAGCATCTTTGATTATTACTTCTTTGATGGAGAAAATTTAAAGAGCTATTTTTCAAAAGGTAAAGCTGATAAGATTAAAGACTCTATTTTCAATATTTCTCAGGTTACATTATTAAAAACCGCTAGTAATCATGCGATGACTATGGCAAATGAAAAATATAGACAATCATCTAAATTGACTGGCGATTCAACTGATTTGTATGATGAAGAAAAAGAATTGAAAAAAACAATTGAAGACAAAACTAATGAAAATAATCAATTCGATATTGATATTCTTAAATGGCAACAAAAAGTCGATGATGCTGACAGTGTTTTATTTGGTTATGCTCCTATTAGAAATAATCAAGAAAAGAGAGCAGAATATCAGAGAAAGCTTAATAGGTTAGAATCCGAACAAAAGGATTTTATCGACGAAAGAAACGCATTTGTTAGAGATTATTTAATGCTTTTAAATTTTTATCCAAGATTAAAATCTACATATGATTTGATTATTCAAAAAGAAAAGGACGGAAACCTTCCTCCTAATATAGATAAAAAGCAAATTCAAAGCATGCTATATAATCATGCTAAAAATTGTCCAGTATGTAATAGTGTTATAGATGAACACGCTATTCAATTTTTAAATGATTTATTAATAAGCTTGACGTTTCAAACGAGACATCAAATTATTTAATGTCAATTAAATCTACTTTGGAATCTTTAATTGAAAAGTGTCAAGACTATCCAACTCAAAAAGATATTATCA
>JAQVLH010000085.1 GCA_028704265.1 Candidatus Nanoarchaeia archaeon | reverse complement strand
CCAATATGGTCAATAAATCAATTAAACTAGGTGAGACAGCCAGATTCAATATTAAACTTTCGAATATACTCAATAATGGATTGCCATCTACGGTAGCTGTTATAGGTATTCCAGGTGGGCTAAGTCTTCAATCCTGGCAATTAAAAGAACTTAAAGAGAAAAATGTATTTGATTTTTATGAAATCTCCGGAAATCTGCTCATTCTTTATTTTAGGCAAATGAAACCTAATGAAATCATTGAAGTTAATCTGGATCTAAAATCTGAAATCAAAGGAAATTTTGAAGCAATTGCCTCAAGAGCTTATTTGTATTATACAAATGAACATAAATACTGGAAAAAAGGGGAAACTATTATAGTGAAAAATTGAGCCGGTAAAAGATAGAAATGATTGCTTCATAAATTCCTATTGCATTTTTTATTCATTTTATTTTTTTTATTCATTTTATTTTTTTTAACCATTTTATGTTTTTACATTTGGTGAATGTTTTTAAAAACAGACTTATAAAAACAATTTAAAAACAAACAAAGTACAACTTATTTACAAAAACCTTCACTAACACTACAAAAATCTGTTATATTGGTGCAGGTTTCTTATACCCATAAACAAGTTGGTTGCAAGGTTAAAAAATAAATACATATGATTATGAAAACACAGATGAAGTTATTTTGGGTAATGATATTGATAGGAATATCTACCTCTCTTTTATCTCAGAAATCATCAGAAATTAGTATCACTGCTGATAAACCCTTAGAATTTAAACCAGATGCTAAAGTGACTCCTATTGATTATCCTTATTTTGCTTTAAATATTTATTTGCACAATTTTGATTATTTTAACAATGTAACTATACCTGAATTGCCTAATCAAAGTAAATATCTAAGTAAAAATTATCGTGGAAAATTAAAGTTTATAACAGCAAAAGTTCTTATACAATCAGATGACTATACTCTTGAGTATCCACTTTTTGCATTAAAAAAGACTAAAAATTCATTTGACATCAATATTGCCCGGAGAATTGCAATATTGGGATTAAGACCAGTCAAACTTAATACCACAAACACTCCAAAAGTTTCAATTGTTGAGATGGGAGAAATGAAAGTTGTTTCTGATGCCACTAAATTTATTTTCCAATCTGTTCAATCTGTATTGAAAGACCCTACAAAGTTTGCAAATCCTTCATCTGGGATTCTAGATATACTTAATGATGGGATGGCTGCACTCAATTCAGTTGTTGAAAATGACACAAGAGGATTTTCTGGAAAAGCAACAGTTACATTAATTGACTTTGACGACAATGACATTTATAGATATAAATATCATGCTCATATTGTAATGCCAAAGTTAATAGGTCTGTCTCCAAATGAAAAATTTGAAATTAAATTTGATACTACTACAACAGGGAAAGTTGTAGACGTTTACATGACGAAGAAAGATTCCACAAATAGATATATTTCTCACCCATATTTTATTGTCGAAATCGGATATACTAATTACTTAAATTTAAATGATTTATTGCCTTCTCAGATTATTAATAATAATACATTTAATACATTGTCAATTTCACTATTGGATAAATCAAAAGCATTTCTTGAAGAGAATAGTATGTTATTATCTCCTTCTCAAAAAAAGTGTGAACAAGAATTATTGCGGTTTCTCTTTAATTATAAGTATATTGAAAAACTCACTAATAATAACGCAACCATTGAAGAATTGGCGGCTGGGTATGATAGTTATTACAATCAAAGAATTGGTGTAACTACACCTGAAATATTTTCATCTTCGGTTTATTTGAACCGTTTCAAAGCACTCATAGATACAGTAACTAAAACGAGCTTGAATCTTAAACTTTCCTTTAAGGAAGATGTTGATTCAATCGTTGCGCTAATTAACAAACAAAAAAGTTTGAATTATAATAATTTGAACGATATAAAAAAAGTTCATAGTGAAATTTACTTTTATACTAATACTTTCTCTTCTATAAATGAAGTTCAGTTTTTTAAAAGCACTAAACTTTTTGGAGAATTAAGTACAAGAAAAAGTCTTATTGAAAGAAGAGTATTTGATAAATACATTAAAGACACACTAGATTTATTAACATCAAGTCTTTTAGAACGTGATTATGATAATGCGAGTAACTACTTTTCGAAGATTACGGAATATAAAAATTCATTTAGCAAATTTGATTATTGTCTAAATGAAATAGAGAAAGTTAGAAATAAGTATTTGGCTATGCTTCCAACTCAATTTGATAATGCAAAATCAAATTACGAATACTTGATTAAAGATTTAAGTAACTATTCGAATCAACTTTCAGCTTTAAATGAATTATTAAGTAAAAATAAGAATACTTTAAAAGATTTATTATCTAATTCAAGAGACAGTCTTTGTTTTGCAAAAACAGAAATTGATTCAGCAAAATATGAGAAACAAATTGAACAAAATTTGTCACTTGACCATTCAATAGAATCTATTTTATCTGAAATAAAAGAAAATTCAAATGAAATTTTAATCAAACAAAAAGAATTAGAGGGTATTATATTATTTAAAGAGTCAGATTCTGAAAGAGTGAAAGTAGTTGCAAAAGTCAATAAAATCTATTCTACATACATAACTTTCAAAGGAAAAATGGAAACTAACATTGAAAAAATAAATAAAAACCCAGCTGCCAACATGCGGTATAGCCAATAAGGTTTTCATTGGTATGCGAAGGTTTGTAGCCCGCTTCAACTTTTCGTGTAACTTGATAAGGAATCTCTCGCAATCCCTTACGGCATATGCACTCGACCGTTAGCACCAATGGGTAAAAGAAAACGACAATATTAATATCATGCTAAAACACCGCCTAAAAAACTTAAATTATTAAAATATATCGTATTTGAATTAAAAAAAATTAAAAATATTTTATAAAAATGAAACTAGATAGGGTCCAAATAAAAAATTTTAGATCAATAAAAGAATTGACTTTTGATTTTACACCATCTTTCAAAATATTAGTTGGTAAAAATGAAAGCGGAAAATCTAACATTATTCGGGCATTATCATTTCTTTCTCCGCCAATTAAACCAACTATAGAAGATAAAAGAGAATTTTTGCCAAATGAAAAATTTGAGAACGACTATCATGTGTTTTTCATTTTTAAGTTAAATGACCTTGAAATTAAAAATATTTTTAATTCATTAAAAAAGGAAATTCTTTTAAATAATACTTCAAAAATTATTTGTTTTTTATCAACCAAATATACTTTAATTGAGTTTTGTAAAAATAGAAATGAAGGTATCTACCGTATAAATCTTGATAGTGGTGTTAAGGATTATGCTTATTGGAGTCTTAATAATTATTACAAGTTTTTACCAAATATTAAACGTTATAAAAATTATATAAAAAGGAAAGAGGGAGAAGCGCTTACAGTTTATAACAGCTTTATTGTTAATGTTGATGAACATAAAGATATTAATAAAGGAGATTTTGTAGACATTAGTATTGATGAAATTAGTGTTCTTATTGGTACAAAAATTATAGAGTATGTAAAATTGAATCACCCTGAAACAATTTATTGGCAATATGATGAAAAAAATCTGTTACCAAATAACATTAATATTAATTCTTTCATAACTGACCAGAATGTTTGTATTCCACTTAAAATATTATTTAATTTAGCTGGAATAACTGATATAAAAACAGCTATAAGTCAAGCAATGAAAGCTAAAGGGAATCAATTTGATAACTTGCTAAAAAGAGTATCAGATCAAGCAACAAATCATTTCAAAGAAGTATGGAAAGAGTATCCGGATATTTCATTCGCTTTTACCCATAATGGAGATAATATAATTTCAGCTATTCAAGAAGAAAATAAATACCCACTCGCACAACGAAGCGATGGGTTTAAAAGATTTGTAACTTTTCTTATCTTAATTTCAGTATGTGCAAAAAATGAAGAACTTGAAAACACACTGATTTTATTTGATGAACCTGACATTAGCTTACATCCATCAGGTATTAAATATTTAAGAGACGAGTTAAAAAGGGTTTCAATAAATAATTTTATTGTAGCTTCTACTCATTCAATATTTATGATTGATAATGATTTTATTGAAAGACATTTAATTGTAACAAAAGAAAAGGAGATAACAAATTTAAAAACAGCACATGGTACAGACCTTTTTGAGGAAGAAGTAATTTTTAAAGCAATTGGATATTCAATGTACGAAATAATGAAACAAAAGAATATAATTTTTGAAGGTTGGAGAGATAAAAAACTTTTTAATACTGCTTTAGAAAACAACTCGTTCAAGAAAAAATCATTTTGCAAAAAACTAACCACATATGGATGCTGTCAATCAAATGGAGTTAAAGGGGTCAAAACCCTAACTCCTATATTTGAATCTGTAAACAGAAAATGCATAATTATTACTGATGCAGATGAACCCGCAAATCAAAGGAAAGCTGAATATGGAAAATTACATGGTATTGGTAAATGGAAGACATATTTGGAAATAGATGACTCTTGTTTAGCTAAAACTGGTGAAGATTTTTTAAAACTCGATTATATTAAATCAAACATAAAAAAAATAAAAGACCTTTACCTTGAATTAATAAATGAGCCAGACTTCATTGCAAATTCAAAAGGAGTTATTTCTAATGTTGATAAATGGTTATCGACACAAAAAAATAAAGAAGAAACAAAGCAAATTATTAATGAATTTAAAAGCCTCCTTTTTGAAAATTTAGAAGTAAAGAATATCGATTTAAAATATTATGCTTTTTTACAAAAGCTACAAAAAGAAGTTGAGGTAATTTAAAAAAAGAAATTATTCAGGCGGTGATTATTGGATAATAATCATGACTGAAAGCGTTAAGAGGATTAGGAAAATGGCAAAACAATAATAACCCACAGGTGCTAACACCACCTACACCCACTGCAGGCATTGGATTTGCACTGCCTGCAATGGGCGTGGCTTCAACCGTTACAACCAAGCCATAAAAAATTGTACTATGAAAAATGACAGAATAGTAATTTAACAAACTATAACATATGGAACAAAAACCTAGAATATTTATCGGTTCATCCAAGGAAAATGTAAAATATGCGCATGCAATTCACATGTTTTTAAACAATCAATATGCATATACAAAATTATGGGAAACTGCAGTTAAAACAAGTGAATATACATTACCTGCTTTAATAAAAACATTCGAAGAATATGACTATGGAATTTTTATTTTTAGTGAAGATGATATTGTTAAAATAAGGAAAAAAAATTATCAAACAGTAAGAGATAATGTTCTATTTGAATTTGGTCTTTTTATCGGAAAGCATGGTTTAGAAAATGCATTTA
>JAQVLH010000084.1 GCA_028704265.1 Candidatus Nanoarchaeia archaeon | reverse complement strand
TTTGTTTAGAACTCGGACCGGGAAATTCTTACCTTAATGCATATAATTTGTTAATGAATGGTGCAAAAAAAGTAATTCTTGTGGATAAATTTCCAAGGTATATAAAAACAAACAAACAGGGGGAGTTTTTTAATAAAGAGTTAAACTACATCAAGCAAAAATATTGGAAGAGAGACCTGTTTTTTATTAAAAATGGGAAAGTAGATGAAAAGTATATTCAATTCATTGAAGGGGACTTTGAAAAAATCAACCTCAAAGAAAAAATTGATTTTGTATTAACAATAAGTGTATTTGAACATATTAAAAATATTGGGGAGGTTATAGCTAAATTAAGCAGCGTCATGAAAAAAAGCGGATTAATGTATCATTCAATAGACCTAAGAGATCATTATAATTTCAATAATCCATTCTTATTTTATAAGTATTCAAAGAAAACTTGGGAAAAGTATTTGACAAAAGAGGGGGTTAGCTACACTAATCGGATAAGATATACTGGATTTATGAAGTTATTTGAAGAATATGGATTTGAAGTTATAAACGAAAAGACTCAGAAATATAATCTTCCTATTAAAATATCTGTAGAATTTGATAAAAAAGATGAAAATCTAAATGTGGGTACAATTGAGGTTTTGCTGAAAAGAAAATGAGGATAGGCATATATGCTCGGGGTCTAAGTGAACAATCCGGGGGAGCAAAAAACTACATTGAAAATTTATGTAAAAGTATGATAAAATTAATTAAACCTGAAGACGAATTATTCATAATTCATAATTTAAAAGAACCTTACTTTAAATCAGATAAAAAAAATATTCACGAAATTATATTAAAACCTAATTCTAAAATTATTTGTGATTTCTTAATCTCTCCAAATATAATAAACTCTTTAAATTTAGATGTTTGTTTATTCCCAAAAGATGTAATTCCCTATAGGATAAACTGCAAAAAGATAGTTACTATTTTAGATATAGGTCATTTTAGACCAGAATTCAATGCGTATGGGGGATTAGACAATGTCTATATGAGATTTATGATCAAAAGCTCATGCAAGAGAGCAGATAAAATAATCTCTATTTCAGAGAATACAAAAAAAGAGTTGATAGATATACTAAACATTTCTAAAGACAAAATAAAAACAATACATCTTGCAACAAGTTTTAAAAGATTTCTAAAGAAGAAAAATAAGCTTTCAAACTATATTTTTTATTCGGGTTCAATAAGCCCAAGAAAAAATTTATTAATTTTAATTAAAGCATTTGAAAGATTAGAAAACAAAAATGTTTTATTGTATATCACGGGAAATAATATGTGGAATAACAAAAAAGAAATGCGACTAATAAAGAATAATCCAAAAATAAAGGTTTTGGGTTTAGTCTCAAAAGAGGAATTGATTAATTTATACCAACATGCCTTAGTCGGTGTTTACCCCTCATTATATGAGGGCTTCGGCCTCCCCATATTAGAAGCCCAAGCTTGCGGATGCCCAGTTATAACATCAAATGTAAGTTCTATGCCAGAAGTTGCAGGTAAAGGCGCTTTACTTGTTAATCCATACAGTATAAATGAAATTACAAATGCAATGAAAAAGATACTAAAAGATAAAAAATTAAGAGGCAGATTAATAAAAGAAGGTTTTAAAAATGTAAAAATGTTTTCTTGGAAAAAATGTGCAAGAGAGACAATGAAAGTTTGCGGAGGGATTTATAAAAATGTATAAAAAAAGTTATAATTTTAGGGTAAGGGCTCGGAGAATAATTAAAAAAAGAGGTCTTTGGTATCTTTTAAAAAAAGCCTTTTATTTGTATCTTTTTCCTTTTTATATGGCTCTTTTTATAAAAAGAAGGGAAATTGTTTTTAAGAAGAAAAGAATAAATTATTTTTTTCATAAGTACAATCATACATGGGCAAATGAAAGGACCATAGAAGTTCCTTTAGTTTTATCTTTAATTAAAAATGTTCCAAAAGAAAATATATTAGAGATTGGAAATGTTTTATCTCATTACGTACGAACTGGATGGGACACACTAGATAAATATGAAATATCTGGATCTGTAATAAATGAAGACGCACTAAGTTTTAAACCATTTAAGAAATATAAATACATTATATCTATTTCTACACTTGAGCATATCGGTTTTGATGAAGAGCCAAGGGAGGATGAAAAAATTTTGAAAACCATTTCAAATTTAAAAGATAATTGTCTTGATAAAAATGGTAAAATTATATTTACTATGCCTATTGGATGGAATCTGAATTTAGATAATTTGTTGCGGCAGAATAAAATAAATTTGGTGGAGGCGTATTATTTTAAAAGAATTAGTTGGGATAATAAATGGATAATCTCAAATAAAGAAGAAGTTCTCAAAACAAAATTTGCCAAACCATATATTGGTGCAAACGGTTTAATTCTAGGAGTTATAACAGATGTTAACAAAAAATAAAAAACTAAAAAGAAAATATTTGATAAACATAGATAAACATAAAGAACTAACTAACGACACTAAATATATTATAACAAGAAAATGAAAACAAATAAGTTTGATATTGAAAACATACAATTAATGGCTTTCAATTCTGTACTGACCGGGGGAGGCGTTTCAACGTATTTACAAAGTTTAAGAACCTATTTCAATCAAAAAAGAAAAATACTAACTTTACGCATAAAAAAAAATGAGAGGATAAATAATAAAATAATGTCCTATGAGTTTTGTCTTGGAGCAAAATCAATATTTTCTGAAATTTGTTATATTTCTCCCGATAAATTTATTAACACAATAAAAATGTTAAAGACATCTAAAATATTACATTTTAATTCCTATACTTTATCAGAAGTTATTTTCTCATATGTTGCAAAATTAATGAGGAAAAAAGTAATTGTTACATTTCATAATAACTTTATTAAAAATAGAAAAATAACTTTAGAACAAATAAGGCAAATATTAGTTAATAATTTATCAGTTTTAATAAGTGACAAAATTGTTTTTGTAAGTTTTAATCAATTCAAAAATGTTAGTAAAATAATATTATTTAAAAAAATTCTAAAAAGAAAAAGCGTAGTGATAAACAATTTTATAGATAAAAAAATGGTATTAAAAAGAAAAAGGGTTGGTAAAAAAGTAAAAATTATTTTTGTGGGAAGATTGACTAGAGAAAAGGGCTATTATGATTTGTTAAATTTAATGGGGGAAAAAGGATTATCTGATGTTGATTTTAGTATTATTGGTAAAAGACATTTTGATAAAGATATTATAGAATCTAAAAATATAAGATACTATAATCAAATACCTAATGAAGAAATATTTAAAATATATGATGAACACGCAGTACTTATTCTGCCATCATATACTGAATCGTTTCCAATGACAATATTAGAAGCCATGGCTCGTGGCCTTGTTATCCTTGTTTCAGATATTCCCGGAATGCGTGAGATAATTCAGGAAGGAAGAAACGGCTATCTTTTTCCACCGGGAGATGTGGAAAAGATGAAGGAGATAATCCTTTATCTGAAGAATAATCCAAAAGATGTAGAAAGAATATCAAAGAATAATCTAAAAGATATTTGGAAGTTTACAGCAGAAAAACAAGTTCCAAGATATATTAAAATTTATGAAGAAGTTTTAAAAAAATAATCTATTTATTTTGGCGAAAAGGAAAATATGAAGATTGGGCGTTTTGAATAAATTTAATAACCCTGCCGGAGTAGTTGTAGTAAACTAAAAAAAATAAAAAATACAATAATCCAAATTATAATGAATATTTTAATAATTTACCCGACAATAGGAAATACTATAGCATTTAATCACGGCGTTGGATCAATTTCAGCCATATTAAAAGAAGGGGGGCATAATACAAAACTCATAATCCCCCAAACAGAAAATTATAATGAAATTAAAAAAGAAATCAAAGAATATAAACCTGAAATAATTCTGTTATCTTTTTGTTCTAATTATTGGAGCTACATTAAGTATATCTCAAAACGAATAAAAAATGAATTCGATATTCCAATCTTTGCCGGCGGACCGCATACAACTTTGTTTCCAGAGTGTATCTATCAATCAAAACATATCGATGGAATTTGTATAGGAGAAGGAGAGATGGCTATTAAAGAATTGATTAATAAAATAAAAAAGGGGGGGGACTATATCAAAACAAAAAATTTTTGGTTTAGAAAAGGAGAGAAAATAATCAAAAATGAATTGCGCCCGCTTATAGAAAATTTAGATATTCTCCCCATTCCAGATCGTTCAATATTTTCCAAGAAAATTATATTAAAATATCCAAATTTTAATTTTTCTAGGGGATGCCCCTACTCATGCAGTTATTGTTGTAATAACAAACTTAATGAATTATATAAGGGAAAAATTAAAATAATTAGGTTTAAAAGTGTGAAAAAAGCATTAGAAGAAATAAATCAAGTTGTCAAAGAATATAACCTTCCGGAATTAATTTTTGATGATGATAGCTTTACAAAAGACCCCGAATGGCTGTTAGAATTCTGCAAAAGATATCGGGAAAGATTTACACTCTCATTTTCTTGCAATACTCGCCCAGAGTTGTTTAACGAAGAAATTGCTCAAACATTAAAAAATGCTGGATGCAAAAGGATATGTATTGGAATTGAATCTGGAGATGAAGAATTTAGGAAAAAATATTTGAATCGGTACATGTCCAATAAAAAGATTATTGAAGCATTTAACATTGCAAAAAAATATAAAATAAAGGCAACATCATTTAATATGATTGGAATGCCATTTGAAACTGAAAAAAGTTTTAAAAAAACCATTGAACTAAACAAACTTTTACAACCAGAAGAAATGCAATTATCCATATATTACCCTTACATTGGAACAGAATTGGGAGATTTATGCTTCAAAAATGGGTTAATAACTAAAAGAAAAAGTAATGATTATATGTATGATTCTATACTTGATTTACCCGAGTTTCCCCGAAAAAAAGTAATAAGATATGCTAAAATATTTCATTACTTGGTATATAAAGATAAAAATATAAAAAAAGCTATTTATTATTTAATTCGAAAACAGCTCTTATTTTCAGTTTTTTATAAGTATTACAATCTAATGATGAATAAGATTAGATTGAAATTTTAATTACCCCGGAGAATTAAATAAAATGAAAAACCACAGGATTTCAGTAATTATGTCGGCATACAATACTGAAAGATACATAGCCGAAGCAATAGAAAGTATCCTTAATCAAACATTTAAAGATTTTGAGTTTATTATAATAGATGATGGTTCAACTGACGATTCTTTAAAAATTATAAAAAGATATGTAAAAAAAGATAGAAGAATAAAATTAATCCATAACAAGAAGAATATTGGCTTAACAAAATCTTTAAACAAAGGACTCAAAATTGCAAAAGGACAGTATATAGCAAGAATGGATGCTGATGACATCTCTTTGCCACAAAGATTTCAGATACAATATGATTTTCTTGAAAAAAATAAAGATATTTTTCTTATTGGAACTACGGCATTTTTAATAGATGATAAAGGCGATAGGTTGGGAAGAGCCCATATAAAAA
>JAQVLH010000083.1 GCA_028704265.1 Candidatus Nanoarchaeia archaeon | reverse complement strand
TAAAATTCATTTCCATAGGAATCCATCCATTTTCATCAGCATTTTGCTTAATTTCAGAATAATAACTTTAGTAAACATATGCGCCTATAATTCTATATATTGAAGATTTAAAGATATAATAAGGATTATTAGTGCCTTCTTGCTTTAAAAAAAATTTAATAGTATATTCTTTTCCTTCAATTAAATTTTGAGCAGTGTGAAAAGTAGAATGGTCTCTTGGATCTAGATAAGATGACGACGCTAATTTAAATGCTTTATATCCTGAATCATAATTATTCGAAATAAGATCATAACCTTCATAAAATCCTCCTTCATTATTTATTAATTCTTGCGAGAATAAATTAATAAATGTTATTTTTGGATTTTTTATCAAGCTTTCTTGGCATTTAAAACTTGATGGGCAAGTAGAATCATCAATGCATTGCTCAACTTTTTGCCATTCTAATTCTCCATTATAATTTGCGCAATAATAATTAATATTATCTTTTAATATGTTGCTTGATTGTTCATAGCAAATATTATTATAATAGCATTGCCCTATAGGACAGCACCATCCTTTTTGAACCGCATCATAAGTTTTTTGGATTGAAAAATTATAAATAGAATTAAATACTCCCTGGCAATAAGGAACAAGCGCAGGCGTAACAAACTGCAATCTTACGGGATTAGAAACTGAGTCGAAAAAATTAAAACTTTGTTCTATGTATAACCATCCATTATTATCCACTGCAGAATAATATGTATATTCATAATCCATAGAAGCTTCATTATTATTAGAATCTATAATATTAAAACTAAGAGGATAAGATGAATACGCAAACTCGCTGCCATCACTAAGTCCCATATAACCTCCGGAGCATGGAGATGGGATGGTTGATTGATAATAATACCTTAAAGTGTATTGCTCGTTGGGTTCAAAATCAAATGCTAAGTCATTAGACCAATACTCTTTTTTTGCGCTTGTTATTCTATAAGTCATGTTATATCCAGATCTACCTTTATAAGTTATTTTTTGTATGTCAATTATTGGGTCAGTATAAACTGAAGAGAATAAATTTTTAGGAATCATTTCTATATGAAAACTTTGAGGATTTGTTAAAAATGAGTCTTTGGCGCATGACATTGAAATTCCTTCAATGCTGCATTGATTATCATACGCGCAGGGAGTAGTGCTTAATCCTTTATTTAAGATTATTAAAAATATTAATGCAATGATTATTTTTTTCATTCGCTAACAACTCCATTATCTTTATATTGTATATTATTTATGAATATTTCTTCAAAAGCATAAAGCTCATCTTTTAAAATATATGGATGAATGTCTGAAAAGTCAAATTCGCACTGATAATTTTCTTCGCAGTTAAGCTTGCATCCGCAGTCTGGTGCAGAAGATTTTCCGTCGGAATAAGACAATTGGCAATTTGCATTATTAATAGCTGGCTCGTTGGAATTTATGTTTACTTTATCATTATATGCAAATATCCATTTTATAGGCAAAGGCAAATAGCTGGTTTGTGTTTGAATCTGGATAAGCCTTTGAAATACTGATTCATCAACTGCATAGCTTAAAAAAGGCTCTGAATAAATAAAAGTATTCTGCGATTTTTCAAGATTCATTATTCCGCAGTCATTATTCGGAGAATCGCAGCTAAAAAATTTAATTGCAACTTTTTTTGCAGTATAATCATAAGTTTTTTCTAAATCATATTTTTTTATGAAATTATCTATTTTAATTTTTTGAGATTCATAATTAGTTAAAAATAATGTTTTATAAACTTCATATATTCCAGTATAATTTTCAATTATGTTTACCCAATTTTTTCCCTGAGCCCTTAAGCAAAGAAGGGAATACCATGCTTCTTGGCTATTAAGGGATGAAAATTGTATATTTGCATTTCCCATTTTTGATTCGCAATCTTTTGGCTCTGTATAATAATCAGGTGAGCCTCCCGTAGTTCTTAAAATTCCCTGATTTGATTGTTGAATAATAGGGTACGTGCCATCATATTTTACCCTTATAAAATCAACAGCTTCTATTACTCCTTGAGTCACTGACAATTCCAATTGCATGTCTCCTCCGAGATTAAAAACATTTCCAAAATTATTTTCATAATCAATAGCTCCTCCAGTTCTTTTGCAGTAAGCCCCTATTTGGCTTCTTCCATACCCGTTATTAACAATTTTGCAATAATTATTTTCTGCAACTTTAATAATGCATCCGTTAGGAGTATATTTATCAGAAGGGCAGCATCCGAAGCTTTCATAATATTCAAGCGTTTTATTTGCAATATAAGGATTATAAGCGCATCTTCCAATCAATGATTCAAAAGGCCTTATTGTGTCATAAAAATTCGTTGACGAATAAATATCGAAATTGATTACTTGCCCCCCTACTGTTAATGTTCCTTGCACTCTTCCTGAATTAGGCCCTATTCCTTTTAGAAAGATTACATATTTTCCTTGTGAGAGGGTTATTGGCATTGAAAATATTTTTTCATCAGTTGGGCAAGTTTCATTGGTTGATAATATTCCATCTCCGCATATGAGTTTTTGGCAGTCATTAGGATTATTTATTGGATTTTCCCCATATTCGCAAATCCCATTATCTTTATATGTATACTCGCAGTCTTTTGCTAGCAAGAAATGCCTGCACTCATTGTCATTTTCAGAAAAATAAGTATTTGGATTTTCGTCCCTTGCTGAATCTAAATATTTTTTAAATGTTTGGCAATGGTATAAACCCAAATTAGATTCTTCAAATTTTTTTTGACCAAAATTAAAAGCATCTATACAATCATCTTCACTATAAATAGGATTATTTTTAAAAAAATCAATGCATATTTTAAAAACGCTTAAATTGCTTTTAATATTTTCATTATTAGTTATGTATTCACAGTCAGGATAATTAGTTGCTCCATAATTGCAGTCATTTGGGCAATTAGCTAAAGTTTCAGTATATTCACAAACACTATTTCCGCATGAAGACAATTGGAGGCTTGCCCCTAAGCTTGTTTTTACAAAATTAAAAATAGGCCTTAAATTATAATTATTTTTGGAAGAATCTAATATCATTGGATCTGAAATGGTGTCATAAATCTTTGTTGACAAATGCTGCATTAAGCAATCATAGCTGTTATTTGCGTAAGGTTCATCTCCACATAAGGAATTATCATAAAGGTCAAATTTCATGACTGATTCATCAGTTCCCATTAAAGAACTACTTGGATTAATACCTAAACTTTCTGAAAGTTCATTTTTCCAATTTGACAAATATTTAAAATTATTAGGATTAGTGACATCTTTAGTTATAAGCACTTGTTCTTTTAGCAATTCTGAAAAAGAATTTTTTATTTCCTTGTTTTCTACAAAGCTTTTTGAAGTTTTTATTAAATCAAAAATTGGAACCTTTAATGACTGCAAAGATAATATTTGATTGCTTAATTCAACTATAGGTATCCCGTTTAATCCTTTTACCACAAATTTTTGATCAGGAGCCCCATAAGGAACCCATGAAAATTCACATAATTCATCATTGCATCCTTTAAAATTAAGCTGAAATGTTACAATCAAATCCCTGTTATAAATATTTTTCAAAGACTCACTAAATTTTGGATAAGGTAGGTAAAAGTATTCATTTGAAAGCTTTATCAAATTATTTATTATTGTTGTAGAATCTATGCTGCCCCAAATCTTGGAAGAATATGTCCCTTCAGGATTATAAGATAAGATTGAATCGCAAAAATATCCCGGCATTTGATTTTGTATTTTTGAATAATATTGTACTCCTTGGTAAGTTTCAGGTATTTCTAAATTATTGTCTTTGCACCATAATGCTCCGCAATAATTTTTATTGCTGCATTTGGAAATATCATAATCTAAGGCAGTAAGACATCCTTCATGGCAGATAGTATTGCCTAATCCTGCACAGCAGGGAGATTGCATAGAAAAATTGCAATTTTCATAAGAATATAAATAATTATCGCATTTCCATGCACCTAATCCCTCTTCATATTTATAAAAATCCTTTGAAGTTAAACATTTTGAAAGAACTTCATTTGAAGGATACATTCCATTATTCATCTCACTCATATTGTTAATGCACTCAAGAGTTTTATCATCCAAAGCTATTTTTAATAAATCATACTCATTATATTCTGCAATATTTTCAACTCCTCCTTGGCTTCCTAAAAAAAATACTACTGTTTCTAAAACAAATTGTCTTTCTTGGTCTATTAGCATTTTTATTGCTTCACTTTCTTCTAATATTTTTCCGACAGAAATCCTATAATCCCTTGCAGTGCTTTGCCCTTGTATATAAAAATAGAGGCTTGTTCCTGCAAGACTAATTAATACTAAAAAAGCCAATATGTATAATCCTTCAACGGGTATTTCTGTTTTTTTCATGAATTAACCTCCTTATATAATGCTAAAAAGCCGTCATAATCAGGACCGAAACTTCGAGTATAACATACTATTACACCTTGAGCTAATTTCTGCCTAAATTGCTCATTATTTCCTGAAAAAATTCCGCTATACCCTATACTTTGAAGAGAGGGATAATTTATAACTAATGCGCTTCCTGTTGAAATATCATAAGTGCTTAAAATTTTTTCTCTTAAAGTACCAGAAGGAGGATTATTTACTTGCCTGATATATCCAGTATTAAAATTTTTAAGAGATAAAAAGCATCTTAAATTAACATCAGAGTCTTCCATTAATACTAATGGATAAATTACTGATTGGTCTACAAAAAATGCTGTAAGTCCCAATAAAACCGCCAATGCAACAAGCATTATTATTATTGATATTGTTAAAGCGCTTGATTTTTTCATATTAAAGGCAACCCCATTTGTTCGCATAATTCTTTTTGATAGACTGACCTATCATTGCTTGTTTGAAAATTGCTTAAAAATTCACTGATTTTTGTGGTTATTTGAGTGTCTTTATATGCAGGATCGCACATTGTTGGAATATTTATAACGCAAAATTTTATAGTAATAATTCCATCACTCATAACTATAGTTTTATCTTTAAGCTCATATCTTAATTTCACAAAATATTGGCTTTGAGTTTCTAAAACATTCCCTAATCCAAACTCATAAGAATAATCTTTTCTAAAATCCGAACATTTTAAATTTTTATATGGAACAACAGCCCTTAATGAATCCCTAAAACTTTCTTCCCAACAATTTAATCCAGGATGAACATAACTTATATCAGCCAAAGTTTCTGCCGGCACCCCATCTAATGAAGTATCAGTAATATATTTATTAATATTATCTGCATCATCAGGAGAGTATTTTAATTTTCCAGCTAAAGGACTTGCTAAATATTCTCTTAATTCATCGCAATCAAGCAGGCAGGAATTATCAAATCCTCCTTGCTGAGGTCTGCAAATATCAATATACATTGCTAACCCTTTTGATTGAAATAATGTATTTGAAAATTCAAAATTTACTTTTTTATCCATATCTGAAACTTCAACCTCATATAATACTACTGGAAAAACTTGCTCTTTTTTTTTAGGCTCATTATTTATTGCTCCGCTTACCAAATCATACCTTAAACAATTTTGATGATTAAAATCAAAAAAATTTGACATGTCAATGGTTGC
>JAQVLH010000082.1 GCA_028704265.1 Candidatus Nanoarchaeia archaeon | reverse complement strand
TATAAAGAAGATAAAAGAAGAGCTTTAGAAACTGGTGTTCGTGTAGGATTAGCTTATATTACTTTAGGGGTAACATGCGCTCCATTGGAAGGTTTTATTGAATTAAAAATTAAAAAAAGAAAAGATGGAGAAGAATATTGTTCAATCTTATTTGCAGGCCCAATAAGGGCAGCAGGAGGAACTGCTGCTGCAGTAAGCGCATTGATAGCTGATTATGCAAGAAAATCTGTAGGTATAAAAGAATATGATCCGCAGCCTGTTGAGATAGACAGGTATTTTGCAGAAATATCCGATTATGATGAAAAAGTTTCAAGGCTTCAGTATAAGCCAACAAAAGAAGAAATTCAATTTATGATAAAAAATGTTCCTGTTGAAATAAACGGTGACCCTACAAGTAAAGTAGAAGTAAGTAATTTCAAAAGGCTTGAAAGAGTTGAAACCGACCTAATTAGAGGAGGTATGTGTTTAGTTATAGCTGAAGGATTATGCCTTAAAGCTAAAAAAATGATTAAAAAAATTACAAAATGGGGAGAAAGCATGAATATGCAAAATTGGATGTTTTTGGCTGAATATGTTGAGTTGCAAAAAAATATTCATGCAAAACCAGAAGGTGCAATAAAAGCGGAAGAACTTGCAAATACTTCTAAGGTAAAAATTAACACGAGATTTCTTGAAGATTTAGTTGCAGGAAGACCTATATTTTCATACCCAATGAGGGCTGGAGGCTTTAGGCTTAGATATGGAAGAAGTAGATTGTCAGGCCTTGCAGCAGCATGCCTTAATCCTGCTACAATGAGAATTACTGATGATTTTATAGCAACAGGGGTACAGTTAAAAGTTGAAAGGCCTGGAAAAGCTTGCGCAATAAGTCCCTGTGATTCATTATTAGGGCCAATTGTTAAGTTAAAAAACGGCGATGTTGTTAAAATAGAATCTGAAGAACAGGCATTAAAAATTAGGAATGAAATTATAGAAGTTATATTTTTAGGGGATATTTTATTTAATTATGGAGATTTTAATGAAAATGGTTCAATGCTTGTTCCTCCAGGTTTTGTTGCAGAATGGTGGGGAGAAGAGCTTAAAAAAGCAATTGCTGAAAAAAATATTAATATAAAAGATTTAAAAGTTTCATTGGATTTTGAAAAATTTTTCTTTGACCCAATAAATACTAAAGTAAGTTATGAAGATGCTTTTTATTTATCTAAAGAACTTAATATTAGTATTCATCCGGATTTCATATTTTTTTATAAAAATATAAGTATTGATGATTTGAAAAAAATAATACAAGCAATTAATTCTATGAGCTCTGTAACTCAATTAATTTTTTCAAACGATTTAAAATTAATTCTTGAAAATTTATACATTCCTCATAAATTTATTAATAATGAAGCAGTTCTTTCGGAAGTTAATTCTAAAATATTATTAACAAATTTAGGTTATAATGGAAAAATAAATCTTCCAAAAAGCAATGATCCATTATTAGCAGTTAATGAATTATCAGGATTAATAATAAAAGATTTTGGAGGAACGTTTATTGGTTCCAGAATGGGAAGGCCTGAAAAAGCAAAGCTTAGAAAAATGTTAGGCAATCCTCACGGACTATTTCCAGTAGGGGAAGAAGGAGGAAGATTAAGAAGCTTTAATGCTGCAAGCGAAAAAGGAATAGTTACTTCAGATTTTCCATTATTTTATTGCGAAACTTGCAAAAAGGACACAATTTACAGGCGTTGCGAAACTTGCAATAATAAAACAATAAAAAAATATTATTGCCAAACTTGCAAAAATATTTCAGACAAGCAAACCTGCTGTATGAAAGAATCAAAAAGATTTAGCAAAAAAGAAATCAGTATCAATTATTATATAAGGGATGTTTTAAAAAAAACTGGATTAAGTCTTCCGTCTTTAGTTAAAGGAGTAAAAGTAGTATGGGATAAAGACAGAATTACTGAGCCATTAATGAAAGCAATGCTTAGAGCAAAAAATGATGTTTATGTAAATAAAGATGGCACAGTCAGATATGATATGATTGAAACTGTATGCACTCATTTTAAATGCGGTGAAATCTGTTTAAGCATAAAAAAAGCAAAAGAATTAGGATACGAAAAAGACATTTATGGTAAGGATTTAATTAATACAGAGCAAATGATTGAATTATTGCCTCAGGATTTAATACTTCCGGATTGTAAAGAATGGCATGATGCAAGTAGTGTTGATTTCTTGCTAAAAACTGCTAATTTTATAGATGACGAATTAGAACATTTTACAATCTTCCAAGATTTTTTAATTATAAAACAAAAGATGATTTAATAGGAACATTAGTTGTCAGCATTGCTCCACATACAAGTGCAGGAATAATGAGCAGAGTTATAGGTTTTACAAAATCTCAAGGAATTTATGCCCACCCATATCTTCATGCAGCATGCAGAAGAAATGCTGATGGTGATGAATTATGTATAATATTGCTAATGGATGCTTTGCTTAATTTTAGCAGGCAATTCTTGCCAGATAGAAGAGGAGGAAGAACAATGGATGCTCCTTTAGTATTGAGCACTATGCTTGATCCGCTAGAAATTGATGGAGAAGCTTATAATGTTGATGTAGTAAACAGATATCCTTTAGAATTTTATCAGGCAGCAATGGATTGTAAATTGCCATCAGATATAAAAATAAAAAGAGTAGAGGATTTGCTAAATAAACCAGAGCAATATGAAGGCTTAATGTTTACTCATTTATCAAGCAACATTAATCAAGGCCCTATGGTAAGCGCCTATAAAACTCTTGCTACTATGGAAGAAAAATTAATGGCCCAATTAAACATTGCTAAAAAATTCAGATGCGTTGATGAGAATGATGTTGCCAAATTAATAATAGATAAACATTTTTTGAAAGATTTAAAAGGTAATCTTAGAAAATATTCAAGTCAAGCATTCAGATGCGTAAGTTGCAATGAAAAATATTTGCGTCCCCCATTAATTGGAAAGTGCATAAAATGCGGAGGAAAAATAATATTTACAATAGCAGAAGGAAGCGTAAAAAAATATTTTGAACACTGCATGAATTTAAATAGGGATTATAAGCTCCCCCCCTATTTACAGCAAGATTTAATGATTCTTCAAAGAAGAATAGAAGGCGTTTTTGGAAAACCAGACACAAAACAAATCAGCTTGTCTAAATTTTAGATTTTAATAAGGTTTTTATTTAAAAAGCTCTTATATATTACTTATAATTCCAGATACTTTTGATAAAAAATTGAAAGAACCCTCAATTAAAACACAGGCAAATTTGGAAGAAAAAGAAATAACGCTTGATTTTAAAAGAGGAAAGTTTTTTTTAGAATCATTTCTTTCAACAACTGAATTAAAAAAGACGGAAAATAAAAAATAATATTGTAGGCAGTGCTAAAGAACCCATTAAATTAATTGGCCTAACATTTTTTTTAATTAATAAAAATCCTAAAAGTGTTGAAGCAGTTAAAATAAATAAACCTATAATTCCGTCAAAAAACATTGTAAGTAAAATTATAAAAATAATTATTCCAAATTTAAAATATTTTGAATTAATCAAATCAATATTTTCTCCTAATTTTTTATTAACTTTTAAAGCAATCAAGCAAGAAAATATGAGCGCAAAAAAGCCAAAAAATATAAGCAAATGATATTCTTTTAATCCAATTGTTAAAGCTTGCCCAATTTTTTCAATAGTGCCATTTCTTGCTTTATTTATATAAAAAAAAGTAGTTAAGCTTAATATTACATCAGCAATATTAATACTCGCCATTGAAGCAATTTTTAATTCATCATTTTTATAATTTGATGCAAAAAACCCTATTTGGCTGGGACTTATTGCAGGAACAAGCATCATAAAAATTGAAGAAAAAACTCCCAATATTGAAATTTTAAAAAAATCAAAAAAATTTGATTCAACAACTGATTTTTCAAGCTGGCTAGGTGCAGAATTTTTTGATGAACCATAAATTAATGAGCTTATTCCAAACATTCCAGTTAACAAAGGCAAAAAAGGTTCATTAAGGTTTATATTAAAAGAAACATATCCAAGAAGTCCGGAAGCTAAAAAAAAACTTAAAGCAATTAGCCAGCGCTTTTGCTTAATAATTATTATTATACTTATTGCTAATAGCAATATCCAGGAATAATTGCTTAAATAATTACTAATAAAAGAAATAAAGTTTCCAATAATAAGAGTAAAAATTATTGCAACAGAATAGGTAATAATGCTTGAATAAATAATAATTTTAACAGCACTACTCATTCTTCCATTCATCAAAAATTTACTAAAAGCATCCTTAAGCAAGATTTCACCCTCTTTTGGAATATTTAAATAAGCTGCGCTTAAAAATTCAAAAATATTGCTTGATAATAATGCGCAAAATAAAAAAACTGCAACGCTTAAATCATTATTTAATAAAATAAGATATGCAAATAAATTACAATGAAGTCCAGGAATTAATCCAATAATTGCTCCAATCAAGCTTCCAAGAATTCCCATTAAAAAAAATGCTATAATAAAAATTATAATAAAATTCTATCAATTTTAAAGATTTTTAAAAAAAAGTTTATATTCTAACCCTTTATTAATTATTTTATGGCTGTTTTGCTTGATTATACTGATTATTATTTTTTAAAAAAAGAATCAGTAATTAATAATAAAGATTTGAGTTTTTATTCTTATGAAAACTCTATTTTAAGATTTGTAATTAAAAAAAACACTTCAAAAAAATTATCTTTTTTTATCAATCCAATGATTAATGCTTTAAGTTTTAAGCCAGAAATAATAGTTAAAGATTCTGATATTTTTGAGCTAAAAATCAACGCTTCGCTTTTGCCTAAAAATTGGTCAGGTGATTTAATAATAAATGATGCAGGAATGATTAACACAATAGAATTAAATTTTTCAAAAAAAGAACTTTAGATTAAATTTTTTTTTATTTCATTGTCAGAATATTTTATTTCTCCTTTATTGTATTTTTTTTTAAGAATTAATTCCATTATTTTTTTGGCATTTAATTTTGCGCTGCCTTTAGATGAGTCATATTCTATTATCTTATTTGATTTGATTGCTTGAGTAAAATAATCTAATATTTCAACTTCTAAATTATCCCTAATTTTTTGTAATGAATAATTTCTTGCAGAAAGCCTTTTTTTTAGCACTCCTGGTTTTGTTCGCAGGATTACATAGCAGTCTGCCAATGGGCAGTATTCTATTAAATGGGTTTCAAACACGCAATTATCAGGCAATTCTTTTTCTAATATTTTTTTTAATTTAGAATTAATAATTAATTCGCCGTCTTCAATCTTGTCAATTGTTTCTTTATGTTCATTAATATTTTTTTTAACATCAACATAAATTAATTTTAATAATTTAGATAATTCTATTGCAATACTCGTTTTTCCAGTTCCAGGCGTGCCAGTTACTAATATTTTCATATTTCAAGAATTACTCCTTTTGGTCCAGGATTAAAGCAATAAGTTTTTCCTAAATTTTCATCCTTTCCTGCTGTTTCATGCACGTGGCCGCAGCAGCAAATTCTTGGATTATTGTCCATTACCCATTTAAATATCTCTGAACTGCCAATATGCATTCCATTAGGAATAACATCAAGTGGAGTGTTTTTTGGAGGAGAGTGTGAGATTAAGCAATCAATTTTTGAAACTTTTTTAAGTTTTTTTTTAAATTCATCTTCTGAAAGTTCATAAACTGTGTTAAATGGGCTTAATGTTCCTCCTCCTAA
>JAQVLH010000081.1 GCA_028704265.1 Candidatus Nanoarchaeia archaeon | reverse complement strand
TGCTCCATAGGTAAGTGTCTGAGCTGTTTTTGTCTGGGTGGTTGTTTATCCAATTAGTCACTAAGTTAGAGGTTGAGATTATTCTAACTCTTCTTACACCAGTCTTGCCGTTGACTCTTATTATTAATCCGTATTTGTCTGAATCTATATGCTTTAATTTAATGGTTAGTATTTCTCCTATTCTGCAGCCGCTTTCGTATAGCATTCCTATGAATGCTTTGTCTCTTGGGTTAGTGGATGAGTTAATTAGTTTTATTACTTCTTCAGGTGTTAACAGTTCTTGAGGTAATAATTTTTTTTCGTTTTTCATGCTTGATTTAATCCAGCTTACAAATTTTGGCAGTTCTCCGTTGTTGGCCCATTTGTAGAATTTTTTTAGGGCAACTTTGTAGCCTTTTTTTGTCCATTCGCTGTAACTAGTGGTTTCAAGCCATGCTAAAAAGCTTATTAAATCTTTTTTGTCCATTTCTAAAAAGTTTTTTCCTTTTGTTTCTTTGTCGAATCTGGTTAATAGGCACATGTATTTTTCTACTCTGGGTATGCTTAGGCCTTCAGCTAGTAAGTAGTCGTGGAATTCCAGTAAGTGTTTGCTGTTGATTTCGCTGCAGTGTTTGCAATTCTTTATTCCTTCCATTCTCCATTGTAGTGTTTTTGCGTACTTGTGGATTTCCCATCTTTCGTTCATAGTTTTCATTGCTCCTGAAGCACTATATAAAGAAGGGGCGTTGGGAAAAGATAGCAGAATGTCCCAGCCGGGATTCGAACCCGGGTTACCGGCTTGAAAGGCTGGTGTCCTTGACCGGACTAGACTACTGGGACAATAAATATTATAAGGAATAAAGCGATTTTTAAACTTTCGCATTATAATCTTTAAAAACTTTTAGCATAAGATTAAAGCACTAATAAATTTTTAAATTACTAAAAATTAATTAATATATTATGTTAACTGAAAGTTTAAGAGGATTTAATCTAGTTCTTGTTTCAATATCGTTTCTTACAATAGTTTTATGGCCAGCAGTGCTTATTTATTATTTATTTCAAAATTTTTATAACTGGGTAAATATTGCATGGCTTTTTCCCCTATTTGTATATTTCGGATTTTTAAGTTACGGAATATTGTTTTTAATCCAAAGTTACGTTTTTCTTAAAATAATTTTTAACCCAAAAGAAAAAACAGGAAATTTTGATATTAATAAGCCTAATAAGGCAATAATTTATTATTCAATTTCTTCAATTTTTATGAGAATTATTGAAAAAATTTTTTCAATACTTTTAATACCAACAGTTTTTTACGCCAATCTGATTTTTAAATTATTTGCAAAACATTGCGGAAAAAAAAGCTTAATTAATCCAATACCTGACCCTTACCTTATATCAATAGGGGATGAATGCGTAATGGGCAGAGGAGTTCTTATAATAGGGCATGAAATTTCAGGCACAAGAATAATCATCAAAGAAGTACTAATAGGAAATAGAGTAACTATTGGAGCTAATTCAATAATAAGTCCAGGAGTAATCATTGAAGATGATGTTATTGTTGGAGCAAATAGTTATGTAAAAAAAGATTCAGTTTTAGAAAAAGGAGGATTTTATGTAGGAAATCCTGCTAAATTAAAAAAAAGAAAACTAATTTCTAAATAAATTATGGGCGGGGGGAGATTTGAACTCCCGACCACTAGTTGACTCAGACGAGTCAATACTTTTTGTGCTAGTGAACGTCTTATAAGACTAGCGCTCCAACCAGGCTGAGCTACCCGCCCCTAATAATATTAATAATTGATATTTACCGTTTTTTAAAAGTTATTATTTAATTAAATAATTAAATTTATAAGTAATTAATGACTATTATTTTTTATGTTTCATAATTTTAATTTTAAAAAATTTAAAAAAAATAAGAATTATAGTGAGCATTATTTGACTTTAGTTTTAGTAATCATTGTTATTGTAATTGCTATTTTAGGATTAATGTTATTCAAAGACGCATTATTTCCCTTGCTAATAAGCGGAATCTGGGCGTTTTTAATAAAAACAATTAAAAAATCAATTAAGAATTATTTTTTCGAATAATTAATAATTATTTTTTTAATAATCTTTTTAAAAAGAACCTTTTCTTTAAATGAATATGATTACTTGTTTAAATTGTAATAATGATTTAATTCTCGCTATTGATGTTAAAAATAATGATTTTAAATGCAAAGATTGTTCTGAAAAATATGATTTGCTTTTTGATAAAAAAGTTTTAAAAATTATAAACAAAAATCATCAATTATCTTTTTTTATTAATGATTTATCCAACTGTGACAGTAAATTTTCTTTAAAAAATGTTTATGAAATGTATAACAAAGGGTATTTGGACTGTGTTAAAATGCTTAATTCAAAATATAACCAGAGCGATAATATATGGCATCTTTCAGTAAATAAGCTTAAAGAAAAAATTAGTCAAAATATTAATTTAAAAATAAATACTATTCTTAATTCAAACACTGAATCTTATATATGCAGCTCATGCAAAGCTAATTATTCATCTAATGAAGCTTTATTTAATAATTTTTCATGCATAATGTGCTTAAATCAATTAGTTATTAATAATAATTTTGAAGAAGTTGAACATTTAAAAGAAAATCTAATTCTTATAGAACATAATGGTTTTATACCATTTTAATATTAAATTTTAATCCAATTATTAAGCTTAATGCTATTGAAATAATTATAAATAAATAATCCCCTTTAAAATTAGTCCAAGTTTCCATTAATTGATTCTGTTCAAAAGGATTTAATCCATAATTTTCAATATTCATAAAAAAAACGGATTTAATGCTCATTAAAACTGCAAATATTATAACTGCGACAACTATTTTTACAATAATCATATTTTTGAAATCAGTCATTAAATAAACTTAAGTATTGTTCTTTTATATATTTTTTTGTCTGCCAATTACTTCTTCAATACTTATTTGAATAATACCAAAAAGCACAGGACCTATTATAAATCCTAAAAGCCCGAACGAATAAAATCCAACGATTACTCCAATTATAAAAAGGATAGGATGAATTGTTTTGTTTTTATTTACTATAATTCTAATCATTTTAATTAAATAACTTAAAAAAAAGCTGAAAATTACCATTAAAATTGCCTTAAAAGGATTATTAATATAAATATAATATAAAGAAATAAAAATTGGTATTATCCAATTGCCTATTAAAGGAATTAAGGATAAAATTGCTGAAATTAATGAATAATCAAAAGCTAAAGGCATTTTCATAAAATTTAAAAAAATAAAAGAAAAAAGCATTACAAAAATAGAAATTAAAAAATATCCAAAACTCAATTCTTTTAGCAGATTATTAATTTTTAAAAAAACAGAATTTATTGATTTTTTTGAATTATCAGGAATAATGCTTATTAATGATTTTAAAATTTTTTCAGAATCAATTATTAAATAAAATGTAATATAAATGAGCAATAAAATATTTATTAACATTTCCGGGGTTTTAAAAGTAAATTCTTTTGCTTTTTCTAAGATTAAATTAAAAGTTTGAACAGTAATATCATCATTTAAATTTAATAATACGCTAGAACTATTAAGGTAACTGATAGATTCATTTAGATTAATAAATTTACTTATTATAGGGGAGCCAAAATTTGTTACTTGATAATATACACTGTTAATAATAAAAATAAATATTCCCATAATCAAAATAAAAAATAATAACTCTGAAATTAACGCGCTTGCTTCTTTATTTTTAATAATGTTATTAATCCAAGAATATAAAGGCTTTATTAAATAAGATAATATAAAACAGCTTATTATTAAGGTTATAAAATTTTTAATTAAGAATAAAGTGGCTATGAATACTATTATTAGCAATATCTTTAAAAAGGGTTTTTCAATCTTCACAGTAAATATATTTACATTAATTCTTTTAAAATCTTTATAATGTTTTTAAAATTATTTTCAGAATTATCTTTTTTATATTTTTTCATTAAATCTATGATTTTTTTATAATTAATATTAAATTTACTGCATAAATACTGAACAAACTGGGTGACATTTTTAGGATTAGTCGTAATCCTAGCTCTTTCAAAATCAATCATCATTATTTTATTTTTATAAAAATAAATATGTTTATAAGGGTTATTTAATTCCTGCTGATTTATTTTCTCTAAATCCAGCACTCTTGCTAAATGCAAAGCTTTTATGAATAATTTTTTATCAAGAGTATTGTCAATAGTTTTTCCTTTTACATATTCTCTTATGACAAATTTAAGATTTTCATTATATTCCACTGTTTTTGGAAAATAATCATACTTTTCAAGCTTTTTTAATATTTCAAATTCATTTTTTATGGAATCAATAGATTGAGAATCATCTCTTTGAATTTTAATAACAAGATTTTCATTAATTTTATACACTTCCCCTCTTTTTCCTTTGCCAATAAATTCAAAAAAAGGATAATTTTTTAGATAATTTTTTATTTCCTTAAGTCTTTCTTCATATATCATATTATAATTTAATCAAATTAGGAGTTAAAAACCCTTTTTAATACAAAGGATTTAAAAACAGATAATTGTAATTATTAATAATGGAATCATTTAAGGATTTTAATCTGAGTTCTGAAATAATACAGGATTTGGATGCAAAAAAAATAACCAAGCCAACGCTTGTTCAGGAGAAAACAATACCTGTAATTCTAAAAGGAAACGATTTATTAGTTCAATCAGAAACTGGAAGCGGAAAAACATTATGTTTTGCTTTACCTTCTATTCAAATGATTCAAAAAGGAAAAGGAATTCAAGCATTAATTATTGCTCCAACAAGGGAATTAGCAAAACAAGTAGCTAATGAATATGAAAAATTTTCTAAATCAAAAGGCCTTAAAATAGCAATAGTTTATGGGGGAGTTTCAATAAATAATCAAATAGTTAGCACAGCAACAAGTGAAATAGTTGTAGGAACTCCAGGAAGATTATTAGATTTAATAAATAGGAATGCTTTGCATTTAAAATGCTGCCCAATGCTAATTATTGATGAAGCAGATAAATTAATGGAAATGGGTTTTATTGAAGATATTCAAAGAATAATAAAAGAAATGCCTGCAAAGAAACAGACTTTAATGTTTAGTGCAACAATAAATTCTCAAATTAATCGTATTGTTGAAAAATATTTGAATAATCCTGTAAAAGTAATTTTAGAAAACATGATAAAAAATCTGATTTTAAAACAATATTATTATGATGTTAATAGCAAAGATAAAATTTCATTGCTTATTCATTTGCTTAAAAAAGAAACAAGAGGCCTTGTATTAATATTTGCAAATACTAAGCACCAAACAAGATTTTTATCAAAAGTGCTTCAAAAAAACGGGATTAAATCTGATTGCTTAAATGGTGATATGAGTCAAAATTTAAGAGAAAAAGTTATGCAAGAATTTGCAAGAGGAAAAATTGACGCATTAATAGCAACAGATGTTGCTGCAAGAGGAATACATATTGATGACATAACACATGTTATAAATTTTGATTTACCTGATGAATCAGAAACTTATCTTCACAGAATCGGAAGAACTGCAAGAAGCGGAAAGAAAGGAACTGCAATAATACTTCTTTCAGAAAAAGATTATCAAAATATGGATAAAATTAAAAGAGGATTAAAACAGCCTATTGAAAAGAAAGAAGTTGAATTTGAAAAAATTAAAGTAGATTATCCTTCAAGAAATAATAGCAATATGAGAAATTCAAGAGAAGGTTCAGGCAGGAATTTTAGAAGAGAAGGTCCAAGCAGGGATTTTAGGCACGAAGGAAGCTCAAGAGGAAGAGATTCTAGGTCTGAAGGTAGTTCAAGAGGAAGAAATTTCAGACATGATGATTCTGATTCAAGAG
>JAQVLH010000080.1 GCA_028704265.1 Candidatus Nanoarchaeia archaeon | reverse complement strand
CTATTAGGCTTAATTGTTGCGAAAGGGTAATTCTCAATCAAAACATTCATCAAAGTTAAAGCCTTAAAGAAAGTGCTTTTTCCAGTGTTAGGCTTACCTACAATCCCGATTAACATCATTAATTAATACAAAAATAGACGGGTTTTTTAAAACTTTAGAAAAAATTTAATTTTTATGAATTAAAAACATTTATAAAAAGAATTATTCCAATTAATATTTTATGGTTCAAAATCAGCTTATTATTGGTTTAGAAAATATTATTAATGATTTGACAATTGGAAATATTGATAAATCAAAAAAAGATTTAAAAAATCTTCCAGATGTAACAAAATATTTAGTTTCATTGGAATATAAGGATTTATTTTTAGGATCTAACCCCTGCAGACAAATTGTATATATTAACAACTTTATAGCTAGAATTAATCAATATGTTTCAAAGGAGAATATTGAAACTTATTGTTCACTCTTGAAATCAAAAAATAATTATGAAAATTCATCACAATTAAGTTTTTTTGAAAAAATAAAAAATAAAAACAAAACAGAAGCTGATTATAAAAACATTATTCAGGAATTAAAAAATTATCAAAGTTTTTCTGATGAATTAAATACTATAAATACTATTATGAATCAATTAAAAAACATAAATAATATTGCTATAGACAATTATACAAAAATACAAAAAATGAAAGAAAAACAACTTGATGAAATGGCTGAAAATCTTGTTTTAAATTTTGGAAACATACATAGAAATAAAGAAGAAGCTAAAAAATTTATAGAAAAACGTATGAAGTTACTTGAAAAATTATGAAATAATTTAATTTTTAAGGTAGAATTTTACGCAATAAAGTGTTTCAAAATCTAATCTCAGTTCTTCAAGTATTTCATAATTATATTTGAAGCTTTCAGCATAATTAAAGATTTCAAAAGGGTCACTAAGACTAGAGCAAATCATTAATATAATTCCTTCATTGTTCAAATACTCAATTGCTTGTTTCAAAAATTCAATGCTTACTTCGTTTCCTTTTTCCCCGCCAACCAAATCATAATCTTTTTCATAATTTAATCCTTTTTCAAAAGGCAAATAAGGAGGATTAAAAATAATCAAATCAAATTTTTCATTCACAGCCAAAAACAAATCACTATACTTAAATTCTACTCCCTCAAAGCCTAATTTTTTTGCATTTAATTTAGACAATTCAATAGCTTTTTTATTTTTATCAACACCTAAAATTGAAACTGCGCCTCCTAATTTTGCAGCCATAGCTTGAATGCCAGAACCAGTGCCCATATCCAAAACTTTTTTCCCCTTGCTTAATTTAATAACCCATTTTTTTAATAAATAAGAATCTTCTTTAGGACTATAAACCATAAAGCAAATAAATGAACACTTCATTATTAAATTTATGCTAAGAACAATATTAATACCATTAAGCTATTTAATCGGCTATATTATTTCAAAGATAACAAAAGACGAATTAATAATAAGAAAAAAATGGCTTACTTATTGGCCATATTTAATAGCATTAATTCCTTTAGCATTATTAATTAATTCAACACTATGCATTATTACAATAAGTTTAATAAATTATCTTAAATCTTCTTATGATTTAATTTATAAAATTAAATGCAAAAATTTAATATTTGAAAATTTAATATTTTTAATAACAGGATTATTAGTGAGCGTTTTATGAAAATTAAAGCAATAATTAAAACGAACCAAAAAGAACAATCAATAACCCAAGAAGAAGACAATTGGAAAATCAGCCTGAAAAGCGAACCAATAAACAATAAGGCTAATCTTGAATTAATTAAATTATTAGAAAAATATTTTGGCAAAAAAGTAATAAAAATTATTGGAGCAAGAGCTCACAAAAAAGTTATAGAAATGGAATAAGTTAAAATAATATAAAAATTTTAAAATGCAATTTATAAAAAAGTAATTTAAATAATCTTATATTAAATTCTGCATTCCATATTCTCTAATGTATTTCCAAGGCAGCAATTTGTTGAGTTTCCAAAAAGCTCATAAAATTGACTATCTCCATCATCTCCGCAACATTTAGATGTTCCAAGATAGTCAAGATCTATATTTCCATAAATCCAAATAAATTCGTAATTTTCGCATAAAGAACTATTATCATCTATTTCTTGGTTGACAAAATTTCCATTGTAACAGAAATGATCAGTAGTAGCTAATGAACCATTGTAAAAATTATCCAATATTCCGTCATCTCCGCAGCATGGGCCGTTTGTTCCAGTTATTGTTCCAGTTATCCAAACATTTGAACCACAATCTTCAATATTTTCATCCCCATTTATTTCATTTAATAAAAGAGGAGTTTCTGTGAATCCGCTATTTTCAGTATTTTTATTTGCTGGGCTTGTTTCAGTCACAGACCTTCCTTTATTATAAATTATTTTTATTTCCAAATCCTCACCAGCCTCCCTTGCATTAAAAGTAATTTCTTTATATTCTCCTGGCTGGATTGGAGTGCTAAGAGTGTAATTTAATAATTCTCCATTAACAAACATTACAACCTCATTAACTGGGCTTGAACCATCATTTCTAACAATCGCTTTGCTTCCAGTAATTGAAACTAAATTTAATATAGAAGTATCTGCTCCTGGAAAAGATTCTAAATTGCCCTGAGCTTCCAAGTCAGCAACTTGAGAAGTAATAAAAAAGAAAGCAGCCGCACTAGTAGCAATAGTTAACATAATTAATAAAATTACACTAATCACTGGAGTGATAGCTTTCATAAGTTAAATTATTAAATCCATAATTTAAATAATTAGTCTAATGAATTTTTTTATTAAAACCTACGGATGCAGCCATAATCAGGCAGATTCATTAGTGATGTCAAACCTGCTAAAAACTCAAGGATACTTGGAAGCAACAAATGAAAACGAAGCTGATATAATAATAGTCAATACTTGCACTGTCAAGACTCCTACTGAGCAAAAAATAAAAAGATATATACAAGATAATAAAAGTAAAAAAATAATTATTGCAGGATGCATGACAGCAACTCATAAAGAATTATTCAAAAATTATTCACTTATAGGCTGTAACAATTTATTAGATATAGTTAAAATTGTTAAAGGAGAAATGAAAGAATCCTTAAAAGAAAATAATAGCAAGATACAATTATTATCATTAAGCAAGAATGAAGTGATTGAAATAGTTCCAATAAGCAAAGGATGTTTAGGCAACTGCACATATTGCGCAACTAAATTTGCAAGAGGCAAGCTCCAATCCTATGAAATAAAAGACATCTTAATCCAGATTAAATTAGCATTAAAAAATAATAAAAAAGAATTCTGGTTAACAGCAGAAGATACAGGATGCTACGGACTAGATAAAGGAAGCAATTTAATAAAATTATTAAATGAAATAATTAAACTGCCAGGAGTTTTCAAAATAAGATTAGGAATGATTAACCCAAAATATGCAGCATTGTATAAAAAAGAATTAGCTGAATTATTAAACAATGAGCATTTTTTCAAATTTATACATATGCCTATTCAGTCAGGAAGCGATAAAGTGCTTAAATTAATGAACAGATATTATATTAAAAAAGATTTCAGCGAAACTATCAATTATTTAAGAGAGCAAGTGAAAAATGTTACAATAGCAACTGATATTATTATAGGATTTCCCGGAGAAACTAAGGAGGATTTTCAAGAAACTTATAATTTAATAGAGCAAACAAAGCCAGAAGTTGTCAACATCAGCAAATATTGGAATAGGCCTTTTACAGAATCAAGCAAAATGAATGAACAAATCAGTTCGGAAGATAAGAAAGCAAGAGCAATTAAATTAATGGATTTGCATAGAAAACATATTTCTCAATTAAAAAGAAAATTAGGCAAAGATTATGCACTAGTTGATGAAGAAGGCCATGCAAGAACAAGCAATTACACAAGAATAAACTCTACTAAAAAATTAGGAGAATATTATAAAATAAATATTACAAAAAATAATTTGGAAATATTTAGAACAAGAAAATAATCAGCTAAGAATATTGTAAATAAGCTAATCATTTATTAAATAGCAATTTTTAAAAAAAGAACTTTTTAATCTATTAATTAATAATGGAAAGCCAATTAGAGTTCAAATTAAGAAATATTGCTTTAGATGCAAAACAAATAAGTATTGAAAAAAATGAAGCATTGCTTGAAAAAATAGCAAAAAATACTATAAAAAGCATTTATTCATTTTTTAATGATAAAGAGTATACTTCAGCATTTCCTCAATTTACATTTAAAACTGATTTGCCAAATCTATTATACTGCCAAGAAGAGCTTGATATTTCAAGAATAAATCTTTATACTATGAAAGCAAGAGTGCTAATAGAAGAAACTGCTCATTTTGTAATGTTCTACGATTATTATATATCAAAAAATAGAAAAATAAATTTTGAAGACATACTTAATTTTTACTCAACAAAAGATTGCCAGCATGAAATAATAGGAACAATAATAAAAAAAACATTAAAAGATGAATATTTTGAATTTAAAAAAATAAAAATAAATGACGGCCAAGAAGAGATGATTCAAAAAATTGAAAAGAATAATTATTCTCTTGCAGAGTTAGTGTCTCTTGAAAAAAATTTAATAAAAGACTTGAATAAATAAGTTTTTTAATTACTATAATTAATAAATTATTAATGACTGATAATTATATACTTCAACCAGATTATATGAGATATATAAAACATATATTAGGAGAAAATGAATTTAATAATCTTTTAAAATCAGGCAAATTAACTTCTATTTTATTTAATGTCAATAATAAATATTTTTTTATAACTCTTGATTTAGACAAAGGAGTAATAAGGGAAGTTACAGTTCCTAATTTTGTTTTTGAATCGGATAAAAAATTTAATAAAGAAGAATATTCAAATATTTTAAGTATTTTGCCAAGATTTTCAATATTATTCATAGATCCAAAAATAATTATTTCAAAAAAAATGATTGAATTAAATCACAATGAAATAGAAATCCATACATTTACTTCAGGAAAATATAAAGGAAAAGATGTAATTAATTTTTTTGTTAATACAAACGAAATAAACGAATTTCCAAATCAAACAAACAAAGAAGAATTAGATAAACAATTAAAAATAAATGAAAATTTTAACATTAATCCTAATATTATTACTTCCTTAAAAAATATAAACGATTCTTTTTTATCCATTAAAGAAGTTCAAATTAAATCAAATAACTATTTATTGAAATCAGTTTTTGAAGAATATGATACTAGCAAGGATTTATTTATAAAAAAATTAATAAAAATAGTTTTAGATAAAATTGAATTAAAAATAAAATTAGATAGTGTGCGCAAATTAAATGTTAAAGAATTAATTTATTTATGTAATATCTTGGCTATACTTAAACCCAAATTAATAAATGAAAATAAAAGGTTATATGATGAGATAATTTTTAATTTTTATAGAAATATAGGGGATAACTTTCCTAAAGATAAAGATATAAAAATAAAAACCCTATTTAAAGAATTTTTTGAAAGAGGACTTTTTTTGCAAGAGCTGGAAAAACTTAATGAAAAACCTAATAATTATAAAATTGTTTTAAATTCATTTTTTTCAAAGGCAAATACTGCATTAACAGTATTAATTAAAAAATTTGATGAGTTTTCAGCGATTGACAGTTCTAATTTTAATAATTTTTTTGATTTGCTAAACTATTATATAAATCCAGCATATTTGTTTAAAGCTAGTAATTTGTATAATTTAGGAACTCAAGACAAATTAGCATCATTGATGCTGCTGGGCATAGAGTTTTTTTCGAAAGAGGCATTGCCGATCACTAAAGCCTTTCTTTGGGCAAAAGCCGAAAGACCGATCATCAGAATCAGCCAT
>JAQVLH010000079.1 GCA_028704265.1 Candidatus Nanoarchaeia archaeon | reverse complement strand
CTTATCCAACTGACCTTGCTTATAATCCAAAATTAAAGAATAAACCCCATAAACCACTAAAGAAAGAATAACTGCAACAAAAACAAACTTAACAGTTTTTTCCAAAGACCTCCTACTTAACCTAATAACACTCCTATTTTTCCTTACCATAACTAAATAAAATAAATAATAAAGGTTTTTTAAAGGTTTTTTAATGAAAAATAATACTCCTTTATTATTTTAATCTCATAAATTTTTTATAAAAATTAAATAGTTTATAATTTTTTCTTTTTTTTAGAATCGTTATAATATTTAACTCCAAATATTAAAACTGCTGCCCAAAAAATCATTTTAATAATACTTCCTTCAATACTATCAAAAAATTGAAGAGAAATTGCAATAATTAAAATTATAACTATGAAAGGCAATAATTTCTTGTTCTGCTCCTTAATTAAATCCGATTTAGTTTTTTTCATTTTACTCTCATAAATTTTTTTTATTAACCTACTCTATAAATTTTTTTCTTTTTTCTTTTTTTAGTTCTTCAATATTTGTTAAAGTTTTATTTGGTTGTTATATTTTATTCTTTTCGTGTGATATTTTAACTAATTTTTTAATATCTTCTTTAAATTTTATCTCATCAAATTCAATTTTTTCAATTTTTTTATAACTTTCTTTAAAAATTTCAAAAGTTTTTTTACCTTCTTCTTCTAATTGTTTTATATTCATTCCAGTCATTTTAACAAATTTATCTAAAAACAAATAATCTTTTATAAAATAATAATAAAATGAGTAAGTACAAGTTTCTAAATTTTTATATGAAATATTTTGAGTTTCAATAATATGAATAATAACATGCATTAAAGGTTTTATAATATCTTCTTTAACAAAAGGATATATTTTATCTTCTATATTTGATAATTCTTCTTTTAATTTAATTTTTTCTGAATTTTCATAAATTTCTTTAAATCCTTTCATCTTTTGTTGCCATTTAGTTATCATTTCTTAATCATCTCACTAATTAAATCATACCATTCAATATATTTTTCGTTTAGTTTTATATATTCATATGCATTTTTAAAACTATTATCTAATACTTCTCCAATTTTAAAATCATAAAATAATTTTGCAAAATTTAAAGGATCATTAATCAAATAATTACCTGCTGCTTCTTTGTAAAATTCTTTTTCATATTCTTTTATTTGTTCTTTTATTATTGGGTTTGCCGCTGCTAGTTCTGCGTCTATTTGTGCATCTATTAATATATTATTTATTTGTTCAGCTGTTTCTTTATCAAAATATTGTAGTAATTTTTGAGCATAATCTATTTTTTTAACAAATTGATACTCATAATGCTTTAATTCATGCTGTATTAAAAAGTCGGAATATTTTATTACATCATCAACTTTATTTTTAGCTAATTCTATTGCGAGTTCAGTTCCATCTTCATTAAATACAAATTGACAAGGGCTTACTCCATCTATTGAATTCACCCAATTAAAGGAGGGAATTTTTCCTGTTTTTTTAAAAAATTCAAGGGAATTTGAAAGTATTGTTGAAATTAATTTAGTCAAATCTTTATTTGGAAATGCGCTTAATATATTTATTAATGAATGAAGCATTTTAGAGTTTCCTAAAATTTTTATCATTTCAGGATTGTCTGTAAGTATTTTAGTTATTTTTTCTATTATTTCATCGCTTTGCTTTGATAATTTAAAGGTAAAATTATCCAATGCTTCTTCAGTTACATATTTTGATAATTTTTGCTTCAAAAGATTAGTTATTGGACTTAATGCTTCTTTTGCTGTTTTTTCTATAAACTCTTCTTCAGCTTCTTTTAATGCTCTTTCTAATAATTCTCCGCTGACTTCTTTTATGCTTATTTCTGAAAATTCGCTTACTGCTTCTTTTGTAATTCTTTCAATTGCTTCTTCAACAAGAGGTTTTGTAAACTTTGAGCCTTGTCCTAAAGTTGCTGCATCTATTACTAAAAAAGCGAAATCAAGAGTCATTTGAATAGAATGTTCTTTCAAATAAACTTCTTTGCTTAATTCAGTTTTTGATTCAATATTGATTGCATATTGATGTGACAAATATTCTAAAGCTGAACCAGTTATTCCAACTATTCCTGCAACTCCGGCAATTATACTTATTGGAACGGATGCTCCTAAAAATGCAGATATTACCCCAACACTTAATAATCCAATTCCAGCATAGCCTAATATTTTTCCAATCGAATTAATAGTATTACTTGCATCATGATTTGAATAAACTAAATCTCTTATTTTTTGAATTCTTTTTAATATTTTGTCGCTTTGCTTATAAGTTATTATCCCTGTAATACCTAATGCTGAAATCATTAAAGTATTCATTATTTGCTGATTAGTTAATCCACTTAATAATAATTCCATGATTTTTGCGTCATAGTTTCCTGTTTCTATATAGTTGGTGAATTCTTCTTCGTTCATGTTTCCAGGAATGAAAGGGTTAGTTCCATTAACATTGTTGATTGGGTTTTTAATGAAAAGTAATTTTAACGTTTTTGTTGGAGCATCGTTTATTTTTACATTTAGCATGCATGAACCGGTTTGTTTTGGTGTGAAAGTTATTGAATCTTTGCAGCGAGCAATCTTGTTAGAGTAAGAGTTGCATCCAGTTATTGTTAAATTATTATAATAAGCGCAGTTTAGGATTTCGAAATCAAGTTTTAAATTATTATTTATTAACTGCTCTCCAATAATGTTAAATGATTTAATGCTTGGCTCAAGCACTTGACCAATTATAAATTTTGAAGGATAGTCATAAGTGATTTTTAAGTATTCTTTGTTATCAATTCCTATTTTGTATACCTTTATTTTAAGGCTGTAATACCTGTTTTTTGCAAGAGTGATGGCTTTTTGCGCAAGATTAATTCCAATTTTTGAAGTAATATTTTCTTTTATTGAAGAGTATGGAAGTTTATTATAATAGTCATAAAATTCGTAGATTATTTTCATCCTTGAGGCATAATTAGTTTCATAAAAAGTTTTTACAGTTACTGCTTTAGAGCTTGGAATTACTGTAACATTTTTTAAATTAGTTATTGGTGCATTAATTCTTATGTTGCCAAAATTGTATGAAGCTTTAACTATTCCATCTTTTATTATCTCAGCTTTTAAGTAAAGGTTAGTGTTGTATTTTATATTGAAATTATTAATAAAAGTGTTAGTTTTTGCTGCAGAGAAATTATAAAAATAATTAGGAGTGTTTGTTAATGAGTATTTTAATTGAGCGTTTGATATGTAATTATTGCTAAATTTAATTGTTGGAGTGATTGTTGCTTTGTCAATATCTTTTTCTAAAGTAGCGTTTAATATTATTGTTTTTGAATTAATTCTTACAATACCATAATTTTTTACAGCTTTTAGTTGATTGTCTTTCCATATTCCTAAAGATAATTGAAAGTCAATGTCTACTGGTATTTGGATTAGTTTTGAAAAATAATTATTTCCTTTTTTTGCAATGTAGCTAATATTTTGATTTAATGAATACCCTGCGTAAGAAGTTTTTGGACCTTTTAATATGTAATTCAGTTTTATTGTTGAATCATAATTGGTTGAAAATAATCCGCTAATGTTTACTATTACATTATTTTCATCTTTTGCAGCAGTTAGTGTTTTTATTGAAGTTACTGAATTAATAATTACGTTTCCGTATTCACGGCTTACATGAAATTGCCCATTCCTCCATATCCCAATTATTAATTTATAATTTTTATCCTGAGGAATATTAATTATTTTTATTGCAGTGTTTATTCCAGCTTTTACGCTTTGGGTTAAGATTTCATTCCTTAAGCAGCCATGATTGCATTGGGTGTCAGTGCTTTTTTCTCCGCATGTTAATTTCTCACAATTAGGCATTACTCCTTCTATTAGGTCATAATAGATTTTAATATTCGAATCATAGTTAGTGAAATAATCCGTTTTTATTGTTATTGCTTCATCCGTTTTTGAAACTATAACATTATTAATAGTTGTTCTTGGAGAATCTACTAATATTTTATTAGAGTAAGTTTTTACTGCTTTTCTTTCACCATTCTTCCACACTCCTACTGTTAAAGTATAACTTTTATCATAAGGTATTGTAATAATTTTTATTGCAACATTTGGCCCCACATTTGTTGTTTGAGTGCTTATTGCGCTTGTTAAGCAGCTTTTGTTGCAATCCTTATCAATGCTTGGCAATCCGCAGGAAAACTTTTGGCAGTTAGGAAAACTTCCTTCAACTAAGTCATAATAAATTTCAACTGGCGAAACATAATTTGAAGAATACTTAGTCGTGATTGTTATCACGTTTTCATTTCTTGAAACCAAAATATCATTAATATTAGTAACTGAGTCAATCCTTACATTTCCATAATTATAATGAGTTAAATAATTCCCATTCTTCCATACTCCAACAAGTAAATTATAAGTTTTATCCTGAGAAATATTAATTGTTTTGCTTAATGTGTTTGAACCAAAGTATGAATATTTTGATTCTATTTGGGAAGTTAAACATCCGCGATTGCATTCATTATCAATGGTTGGCTTTCCGCATGTGAGTTTTTGGCAATTGGGTATTGTTCCATCTATTAAATCATAATATAATTGAACTTGGCCATCAAAATTAATACCATATGAAGTTTGTATTGTTATCGAATTGCTTGATTTTGAAACACTTACAAGCGGAATATTTGCCGCATCAGAGCATTCATAAGGCACCTGCTTAATTGATGTTCTTACACAATTAGAAGTATCCTCCACCCAATTACATACTGGTTTTTTTAAAGTACAAGGATAAGTATAAGGTTCATTAACCCAATTATCAATCATACAATTTTCCGCTACTGTTGTGCAGGTTATTTTAGAATGAGGATTACAATTAATTTGACATGAATAAACATAAGTTTCTGTGTCACAACAGCTTCTTCTTCCACACCACAAGTTACAACAACAATTTTTATATCTTGAGCCCATACAATTACTGTCACATTTATCATAAATAGTATGTGTTTCGCATGTTGTTTTTGGACACCATCCAGAAACTGGTTTATTTACTCTTTTAGTTCCATCACATGTACCTTGATATGGTTCATCATGGCATTCTTGTTTTGTTCCGTATTCTGCACAATAACTCTCTGAACGATAACAAGTGCCAGAAAAGGAATAATCAATTAATAATAGAATTATTACAAGTGTTAATAGCGATTTTATTCGCATACGTATTAGATAAGGTTATTACTTATAAAAATTTTTAATTTTGAGAAAATATTTTTTTTTAATAATTGGGTTAAAAAGGAGAGGATTACTCCTCTCCCTTTTTTTCCCGAATTATTAAATAAAATTTAATTAATTAAACTTTATTCAACTGTTGCTACAGTTACTGAAGTATATGAACTTTGAGTAGTGTCTAACCATACTAGGTTTCCTGTTAAACTCATTGCTCTTGTTCCAGCAACATGTGCAGCTAATGCTTGGCATGCAAGCTTAGTATCTTTTGCATCTCTTCCTGCAATTACAAGAACTGTTTGACTTCCGCCAAATGCGTTCTCAATTAATTCCAAGTAAGCCTTATTAGTGTTTTCTAATAATGTTGCAGTAGTTACTCCTTCCTCATTACTTGCTAATTCTGCAGTTAATGAGTTAGCTTCTCCACCACCAATTATTATAGTTGGTTTTACTAAACTTACTGGGCTTGAATAAGCTGCTGCGCTTGCTCCAATTCCAGGTACTATAGGAGTTACTCCTCCAGCACTTGCAACACTTGAGCCTGCAACAGTCCATCCTGAACCTGAAATTTCATCTCCAACATTAACTGATGAAGTTTCTGTTGCGCTTCTTCCAATCCATACATCTGCAAATCTTCTTGTTTGTGGATATTCAATG
>JAQVLH010000078.1 GCA_028704265.1 Candidatus Nanoarchaeia archaeon | reverse complement strand
TTGAATGCGAAATTAAAACAAAGAAAGGCATATTTAAAGCAATGGTTCCAAGCGGAGCAAGCAAAGGAAGATATGAAGCTGTTGAATTAAGGGATAATGATTTGAATAGATTTAATGGCAAAGGTGTTTTGAAAGCAGTTAATAATGTTAATACTATTATTAATAAAAAAATAACGGGAATGAATGAATTAAATCAGGAAGAAATTGATAAAATAATGATTGAATTAGATGGCACTTCTAATAAAAGTAATTTAGGTGCAAATGCTATTTTAAGTGTTAGTATGGCTGTTAGCAGGGCAGCTGCTAATTATAATAATCAGGAATTATTTGAATATATTAAAGAATTATCTAAAAGCAAGAAAAAAATAATGCCAATACCTTCTTTGAATATTATTAATGGAGGGAAGCATGCAGGCAATGAGTTAGGTATTCAGGAGTTCATGATTTTTCCAAAAAAAGCTGTAAGCTTTAAGGAAGCAATGAGGCAGTCATGCGAGATTTATCAGGAATTGAAATCAACTCTTGTTAGAACTTACGGATTGAGCGCAATAAATGTTGGAGATGAAGGTGGCTTTGCTCCTCAAATAAATAATGCAGAACAGGCATTAAAATTAATAAATAATTCAATTAAAGAAAAAAAATTAGAAGGATTAGTTGATATTAATTTAGATTGCGCAGCAACTGAAATGAAAGAGAGAGAAAAATATAATATTAATTTTAAATCAAAAAAATCTTTGCTTATGTCAAATGATGAATTAATGGAATATTATAATAATTTAATAAGCAAGTTTCCAATTTTTTCAATAGAAGACCCTTTCGCTGAAGATGATTGGAAGTCGTTTTCAAATATTACAAAGAAATTTAAAAAAAATCAAATAGTGGGTGATGATTTATTAGTAACAAATAGTGAAAGAATAAAAAAAGCAATTGAATTAAAAGCCTGCAATTGTTTGCTATTGAAAATAAATCAAATAGGAACAATCACTGAATCAATAAAATCAGCAAGGTTAGCAATGAGCAATGATATGAAAGTAATGGTTAGTCATAGGAGCGGAGAAACAGAGGATGATTATATTGCTGATTTTGCAGTAGGAATAGGCGCTAATCAGATAAAATCAGGAGCTCCTAACAGAAGCGAACGATTAAGCAAATATAATAGATTAATGAAAATTGAGGATATTAGCGGATTTAAATTCGGCGAGTTATAATTTTTATGAAAGCGATTTTAGTAATAAGGGATGGATGGGGTTATCGAAAATCTAAAATTAAAAACGCGATAATTTCTGCTAATCCAAAATTTCATGATTATTTAATTAAAAATTATCCCAATACTTTAATAAATGCCAGCGGAGAAGCTGTTGGCTTGCCTAAAGGATTTCAGGGCAATAGTGAAGTCGGACATTTAACCATTGGAAGTGGTAGAATAATTTTGCAGTCAATGGAAAAAATTAATAAGGCAATAAATTCTGGAGAGTTTTTTAAAAATGCTGAATTTTTAAAAGCAATAAATAATGCAAAAAAAAATAATTCAACATTGCATATTATGGGATTGTTTCAGACAGAAGGGGTTCACAGTCATTTAACTCATTTAAAAGCATTAATACAAATGGCAAAAAATAATGGAATAAAAAATCTCTTAATACATTGCTTTACTGACGGAAGAGATGCTCCAGTAAATAATGGAATAATTCATTTGAAAAAAATAATTAATATTTTAAAAAATAATAATTTAGGAAGCATTGCAACAATAACGGGCAGGTATTATGCAATGGACAGGGACCATAGATGGGATAGGACGAAAAAAGCGTATGATAATATTATTTTAGGCCAAGGAAAAGAATTTTCAAATCCTCTTAATGCATTAAAAGAAGAATACAAATTGAAAGAAACTGACGAATTCATTAAACCTATGAAAATGAAAGGCTATGAAGGAGTTAAAGAAAATGATTCGATAATTTTTTTTAACTACAGAACTGACAGGCCTAGGCAGTTAACTAAGGCAATAATAGAGCCAGGATTTAAAGAATTTGAAAGAGACAAAAAAAATATTTACTTTACAGCAATGACTAATTATTATGAATCCAAATATCTTAATTATGCTTATCCTGATATTAAACCTGAGAATATTTTAGGTCAAGTGATTTCAGAAAATGGATTAAGTCAATTAAGAATTAGTGAGACTGAAAAGTATGCTCATGTAACTTATTTTATAAACGGCCAAATTGAAGAACCTTTCAAAGGAGAGGATAGGATTTTAATACCAAGCCCAAAAATTGCAACTTATGATTTGCAGCCAGAGATGAGTGCGCCATTAATAGCAAAAGAATTAGTAAAAAACATTAAAGAAAAAAATTATGATTTTATAGCTGTTAATTTAGTTAATTGTGACATGGTTGGTCATACAGGTAAAACTTCTGCAATAATACAGGGAGTAAAAGCTGTTGATGATGCAACAAATGAAATAGTAAACGCAGGATTAGAAAAAGATTATGCCATATTGATTATTGCTGACCATGGCAATGCAGAGGATCAGACAAAAAAATGGAAAACGAGCCACACTATAAACCCGGTGCCTTGCATACTTGTTAGTAAGAAATATAATAATGTTAAATTAAAAAAAGGCAAAGGCTTAAAGGATGTTGCTCCAACAGTTTTAAAATTATTAGGAATAGAACTTCCAAAAGACATGACTGGCGAGCCAATTTTTTAAATAAAATTAGTCATTACATTTATCAATAAATCTTTTTTTGGAGTTATAAATTTTTTATAAAAATTCAAAGGAACGCTTATTGAATGATTGTCGTAAAAAATATTTTCAATCTTATCTTGATTGCTTGAAGGCTCGACAAAAAAATCATACTTTTGTTTAATAATTAAATCTTCATTATTATATTTATTTTCAATAATAATTTGGCACAAGTTTGGCTTTAAAAAATATAATTTTTCACATAAATCTTGTGAAAGATAAGCAATAGGAATTAATGGCGAATAAAATGGTTTGTATACAGTTACTTCGCATATTGCCCAATATTTGCTCATCAGCATAATTTTATTAATAGTTAATTTGATATTAAAATCTATGGATAAAGCAGTTTATCAGAAAAAAAGGTATTCAATGGCTGGAGAGCATAGTGCTGTTAAGCTATGCAATTGGACAAGGAAATCTTTACGAGATGAAGGTGTTTGTTATAAAGAAAAATTTTACAATATAAAATCTCATAGGTGTTTGCAAATGACTCCTGCAGTGGCTTGGTGTCAGCATTATTGCCTTTTTTGCTGGAGACCAACGGAATTTACAATGGGTAATTCAATGAATGATGTAAAAATTGATGAGCCGAAAAAAATAATAGATGAAGCAATAAAGGCGCAAAAAAAATTATTAATAGGTTTTAAAGGAAATAGCAAAATTAACAAAGAAATGCTAAAAGAGGCATTTAATCCTAATCAGGCAGCAATAAGTTTAGCTGGCGAGCCGACGCTTTATCCTAAATTAGGAGAATTAATTCAAGAATTTCATAATAGGGATTTTACCACTTTTTTGGTCACTAATGGTATGAATCCTGAAGTTATTAAAAATTTGAAACCTTTGCCAACACAATTATATATTACTTTAGTTGCATCCAACCCTAAAGATTATTTTAGATTAACAAAGAGCTGCTTTAAAGAGAAAGGATTTGATAATTTGCTTGAAACTATTAAGGCAACTAAGGATTTAAACACGAGGAAAGTGCTAAGGCTGACGCTTGTTAAGGGATACAATATGAACAGCCCAAAAGAGTATGCTAATATAATTAAGCAAGGAAATGTTCATTTTGTTGAAGCTAAATCTTACATGCATGTTGGTTCAAGCGTTGAAAGGCTAAATAAAGAAAATATGCCAACATTTGAAGAAATACAAAAATTTAGCGAAGAATTAGCAAAAGAGCTCGGATGGAAAATAATCGACGAACACGAGCCATCAAGAGTATGCCTAATAGCTAAAGAAGATTATACTTGGAGAAAGTTTAATAAATAAATCAAAGAATTATTGATAATATTCCTTTTTCTTCATTTATTCTTATTGTTTCTTCTTCAAAATACTTTTTAATTTTAGGATTTAATTTTATGAAATTCTGATAGTTTTCTGCTGCTTTTATTTTTTCTTTAATTTCATAAGATAATATTGAATTTGAAAGAGCTGGATTTTTTAATATTATATTTAATTCTTCATCATTCATTTTTTCATTTTTCCTGATTAAAGTGAATAAATTTTCTATTGTCTTTTCTATTGTTTTAAATTCAAAATATTCTTGTGCTGATTTATATTTTTGATTAAAACAGCTTGGATTGTGAAGGCTGTCCATTATTATTAAATTCTCCTGAATATTTTTTGGAAGAAATTTTAAATTATTATTCTTCAAACCCAAAAATATTTCTTTAAAGTTATTGAATGTTTCTGGTATTTCTTCTAAATTATTTGAAGCTAAATATAATTCTTTTAATTTTGTTAGGTTTCCTATTGTGTTTGGTATTTCTTTTAATTCCATATCATTCAAATATAATTCTTTTAGTGCTGTTAGATTTCCTATTGAATTTGGGATTAATTTTAATATACTATTTGATAAATCTAATTCTTTTAAACTTAATATTTGTGTTAAATATTTTTCAATAAAATTGTAAGCTACTTCTTCATTTTCTGAAGTATTTGAATATTTTAACATTATTATTTTATTTTTAGCTAACTTATATTTTAAGTAATGTTTAATATTATTTTTTTTATAAATATTTATGTCTAAGTATTTATCTTTAATATATTTGTCTAATGTTAATTTTTTATTTAAATCATTAATATTTGACAAGTCAATTACTCTTTCTAATGATTCAGGCATAGTAAATAATTGAATTATTGTCTTTTTAAAGTTTTTTTTAAAATATGCTATTAATTGTTTAAATAAACCATTCTAAACTTTTGGGATTTTTTCGGAATGCTTATAGTTTGATCTATATTTAAAAATATTATTCTCAAAGATTTTATGTTTTCAATATTTTTTGGCAATATTTTAATTGGGTTTTTATTCAAATACAATATTTTTAACGCCGATAGATTTTCAAATTCTTTAGGTAATTTTGAAATATTATTATTATTCAAATGCAATATCTGCAATTCTTTCAAATTCCCAATTGATTCAGGCAAAGTTTGAAGATTGTTTTTTTCTAAAACAAGCACTTTTAATTTAAATAAATAATTTATTGACTCAGGCAGTTTTTGAATATTATTATTTAATAAATAAAGCTCCTCTAATTTTGCTAATCCTGTTATTGATTCGCCTAATACTGAAATTTTGTTATTGCTTAAAAATAAATATTTTAATTCGACTAATTCTTCAATATTTTTCGGCAAATCTGAAATGTCATTGCTGCATAAATCCAAATAATATAATTTTTTCAAATGTCCTATTTTTTCTGAAACATTTTTTAATTTATAATTTTTTATCTGCAAACTGGTTATATTGCCTTTTTCTAAAGCTATTGAAAAATATTTCTCATTATTAAGGGGGCTGCTGTAATATTTCACATCTTCAATTTTGGTGCCTGTTTCTTTCAATATTTCTTTTAATGTTTCATACTGCTTTTTTTCAATATTAAATTCTGTGTTTTCTATAAATATTTTTTCAGTCTCTAAAATATTTGATAATTCCATAATAATATTATTAATATTTCATTTTATAAATATGTGGGCTTGCCCGGATTTGAACCGGGGACATTCGCCACGTCAAGGCGACGTCATAACCACTAGACCACAAGCCCTAAAAAAAATTATAATTATATTTTGAATAAGTCAGTGCTTAAGTATTTCTCTCCTCTATCTGGAAAGATTACTACAATATTTCCCTTATCAATTTTTTCAGAAAGCAT
>JAQVLH010000077.1 GCA_028704265.1 Candidatus Nanoarchaeia archaeon | reverse complement strand
TTCTTTTTATTGGAATAGTAATCCTAATCAATTCATTTTTGATACTTTCAAGAGAGTCAATAAAATTATTGATTTTTCTCTCATTTATTAATGAATTAACATCAATCATTTTTTTATCCTTTTTTTTAATTTTTTAGCATATATTAAAAATTTTTTTATATTTTGCTTAAAAGATTTTTCTTCATCATAAATTTCTGAAATTTTTTTAACTATTAATCCACTAATTATAATTAAAAGCGCAGTTCTTAACCAAGTTTTTGTAACCTTTGATTCATCAAGTGCATTAATAATTTTTTTCACTTTTTCTTTGCTAATTTTTCCCTGCTTAGCTTTTTTAATTAAATTTTTTACAACTATTTTTGATTTTTTTGATAAATTTAATAATAAAGGTTTAGCTTTTGAAATAAACTTTTTTGCTTCAAACATGAATAATAATTAAGATATTATTATTTATAAATAATGGTGTATTTAATAATCAATCATGATAGACTTTATTTATTCATTAAACAAGATATTAAATAAAGAAAGTGAAATTTATATTTCTTATTTTAAAAAAAAAGAAGGTTTATTAGTAAAAGTTTTTGATTTTAAAAAAAAAGGGATAAGTTTTGCAAAAGTTTATTTAAATAATGTTTTAGTAGGGTACACGAATAATAAAGGAGAATTGTTGTTATCTAAAAAAATGCCAAAAAAAGCTGTTTTAAAAGCTGAAATAGGTATTTATTTTGTAAAAAAAGAAATAATACCTCAATAGTGAATACAAATATTTAAAAGCAAAAAAAATTATAACTTTTATTAATATGATATGTAATAAATGCGGAAATATAATGAGTCCAGTTGGATTTATTAACCTTCAGGATGACTATGCTGAAAAAGAAGAAGTTTTTTCCAACATTATTGAAAAATTCAAATGTGTAAAATGCGAAGAAGTTTTAGAGCTTAGAAAAAAATTAAATTAAATCTTTTAAGCCATTCTTCCAAACAATAAAGTCATCAAATTCTGGATATTTTGAGTAAGATTGTTTTAATTTTTCAATTCTATAATTAAATTTCATTATTTTTGACATTAAACTCGGTTTTAATATTAAAGGCATAATTAATGAATATTTATTTATTTCATTAGAAAATATTTTAGTAACCCATTCATTTAAATTTCCAGATTCAAATAAATAATCAATCTCTTGACTGCTTAGATTTAATATTAAGGATTTAATTTCATTGAAAAAATTAAGCTTATATCCATATTTTCTCATAAAAGAAATATTATAATTCCATAAATCATTTGTGTAAATATCAGGTATAGAAAAAGAATTTTCTAACTCTTTGCATATTGAAACGCAAGCATTAAGTTTTAAGTTAGCATCCTCTTTCAAGAAAGGGTTAAGCTGGAAAGCGCTTGAACCTACTAATAAAAAATTCTGATAACAAAATCCAAAAAAAGGATTAATTATTGAATATTCTTCTTTTTTTGATTTTAAAATCTTGCAAGCGCTAAAATTCTTGTCCAAGTATTCTCGCATATATTTTTCAGGATCTATTATTTTATCAAACAAGTTTAATCTCATTATTGCTTTTCCATTATTTTTCGGAATTATTGAAAAAAATCCTGCATCTTTTTTTTCAGGTTCAATTATAAAATTTAATCCATGAACATCAATATTTTCAACAAGCGCTTCATAGCAAGGATACTTTAATTTTTCATCAATAAATTTTGAAAAATAAGCATTATCTTTAAGTATTGACCTTGCTGCTGATTTTGATTCAGATGCATCAATTATTATTTTGGCTTTTAATTCTTCAGATGCAGGGGTTTTGATTTTTACTCCAGCAATTCTTTTATTATCCATTATAAAATCAACAAAATTCGTTTTTTCAAAAAAATTTACATTTTCAAGTTCAATTATTTTTCCTATGAGATAAAATAAAAATTGTTTTTCATTAATTAAATAAGATTCAGATTCAATCATTTCTTCTTTATCTCCAAAAATTAAATTAAATGATTTGAAACTATTTTCAATAAATTTTGAAGGAATTCTTATATTAAAAAATTCTTTTAAAACTTCAACATTTTTTTCACTTAAAATAAGGCTTTTATCATCATCACTTATTTTTTTAATAGAATCAGATTCAATAATTGCAACTTTTTTTTTATTTAATGCAAAATAATGAGCTAAACACAAACCTTCAAAGCTTGCGCCAATAATTACTAAATCATATTCATTTTCCATGCCTAAAGTAATAAAAACAATATTCTTAAATATTTCTTTAATATAATTAAGAGTATGGCAATAAAAATATTATGGCAAGATAAAGCAGTTTTAGTTTCTGATGATAATATTAAAATATTAGTTATCTCTGATTTGCATCTATCTGACGAAGATGATTTGGTTTATGACATGATTAAAAATGCAAAAGCTTTAGTAAAAAAGCATAAAGCTGATATTTTAATAGTGAACGGTGATATGCTTAATCTTCATTTAGGGGGCTGTAATCTTGATTTATTTGATTCTGAATTATCAAAAATAGTAACTGTTCAATTAATGCAAGGTAATCATGAGCCAGAATTTTTTGAACCAGTATTAACTACCTCTAATTATTGCTTTTGCCATGGAGATATTGATTATTTAGTTAATAAAAATTTAATTTTAGGCCATACACACCCGTTTTATAAAGGAAAGCCCGTTTTTTTAAAAGGAATTTTAAAAAGCGGAAAAGAATTCATAATTCTTCCTCCTTTTAATGAAGAATGCAAAGGTCCTGACGTTTTAAAAGATAAAGATAGCTTATTAGGTTTTATATTTCAAAAAAAATTAGTCAAAATATGCGAAGTTTATGACTTATTTGGCAAAAAATTAATTGATTTAAAATATTAAATAATTTTATAAAACCCTGTTAATTTTCAAAATACTATGGTAAAGCAGGATAGTACTTACGAAAAGATTACTCCAAAAAGTAATTATAGTGATTGGTATAATGATGTTTTAAGCGCTGCAGGAATACTTGATTTTTCATACGATTTGAAAGGAATGTTTGTATGGCTTCCTTATGGATTTAAATTAATGGATTCTTTAATAAAAAAATGGGATGAATTGTTTGAAAAAAACGGGATACAAAAATCATATTTTCCATTATTAGTTCCATTGTCTTACTGCCAAATTAATGAATCATGGTGGGATAAATTTAAAGAAGAAGGATATAAGGTAATAGCAGGTGCTGATGATAAAGTACAGGGTGCGCTAAGACCAACAGGAGAGCCAGCAATCTATCCAATGTATTCAAAATGGATAAGAAGCAAAAATGATTTGCCAATTAAAATGTATGAAACTGTAAGCAGTTTCAGATATGAAACAAAACAAACAAGGCCGCTTATAAGAGATAGGGAGATTACTAATTGGTTTGAAATACACACAGTTCATGCAACAAAAGGGGAAGCTGAAAACGAATTAAAAAATCATGTTAAAATAATAACTTATTTATATGAAGAAATGCTTGCCTTGCCAGCTTTCATGGTTAATAAGCCTTCATGGGATTGTTTTCCAGGTTCAGTTGGAGCTTATGAATTTTATTCATTAATGCCTGACGGCAAAGTAATGGAGAATGGAAGCGCAAATAATTTAGGCCAAGCTTATGCTAAAAAGTTTGATATAAAATACAAGGATGATAAAGGCGTTGATAATTATTGCTGGCAGCTATGCACTGGAAATGGAGCAAGATTCTTAGCAGCAGCAATTTCAGAATTCGGGGATGAAAAAGGATTAATACTTCCTCCAAAAATAGCTCCAATTCAATTAATGATAATTCCAATAGTTTTCAAAGGAAAAGAAAAAATAATATTTGATGAAATTGATAAAATAAAAGAAGAATTATTAAAACAAAATATAAGATTTGAAGTTGATGCAAGAGAAATAAGCCCAGGAAGAAAATATTATGATTCTGAAGTAAAAGGAATTCCATTAAGAATGGAAGTTGGTCCCAGAGATATTGAAAATAAGGAATACCCTTTAACAATAAGGTATGGAAATGAAAAATTAAAAATTAAATCACATGAATTAAAAAATATTAATAATATTATAAATGATATTCATTCTAAAATGCTTAAAGCTTCAAATATGAGATTACATGAATCTATAAAATTTGTTAATTCCTCAAAGGATTTAATTTCTGCAATTGAATCAAAAAATATTGCAAAAGTTTATTGGTGCGGTAATCAAGAGTGTTATGATAAATTGATTGCATTAGGGGAAGGTTATGAAGGATTTGGCACAAGCACTGACTCAAAAGGAACAGGCAAATGCTTAAACTGCTCTAAACCAAGCCATGAAGAATTGTTCATCGCGAAGTCATATTGAATCAAAACCTTATTAAATAATCAAAAATTATTTTTTTAATAATATGAATAATCATTTTTTATTTACTTTAGGCGCATTGTTTTTGCTTCAATCAGTAATAATTATTTCAAAAACTTCAATTAAATCTGACAAGATTGAAAAGAAAAAAAGTTTGCATTGGACTACTTTAACCTTGCTTATTTGCCAATGGCTAATGATAGTTACCTGCTTATTAGATTCTTTATTATATGCAAAAATAAGTGATTATTCAACTTTAATAGGTTTAACATTAATATTAGCAAGTGTTTTAATAACTGCTAAATCATTCAAAGCTTTAGGGGATAATTATTCAATGCAAATAAGAGTAAGAAAAGGCCACACTTTAGTAAATACTGGAGTTTACAAATATATTAGAAATCCTATGGATTTGGCTGAAATATTTTTTATGATAGGCTTGCCTTTGTTTTCATCATCAATAGTATCTTTGCTTTTTTTAATACCATTTATTCCGATAATGATTATAAAAATTAATTTTGAAGAAGCATTATTATCAAAAGAACTTAAAGGATACAAGGAATATATGAAGAAAACAAAAAAATTATTTCCTTTTATTTATTAATTATAATAATTTTTATAATCTATTAAAACTTTAATTTAACTATGAAACAAACAATAATTAATCTAATGAAAGCTTTTGTTGGAGAAAGCCAAGCAAGAAATAGGTATACTTTTTTTGCAAGCACAGCAAAAAAAGAAGGCTATGAGCAAATAGCTGAAATATTCTTAATAACAGCAGACCAGGAAAGGGAGCATGGCGGATGGTTTTATAAAATGCTGATAGAGCTTAAAAAAAAGGAAGGAATAAAAGATGAAGAAATAATTGTAGAAACATCAGGGCCATCATTAAGAAGCTCGACTTTGGAGAACCTTAAAAATGCGGCAAAAGGCGAGCATCATGAATACACTGAATTGTACCCTGAATTTGCAAAAGTTGCTGAAGAGGAAGGATTCAGGGATGTAGCAATAAGAATAAGAGCTATTATGAAAGCTGAAGAACATCATGAAGAAAGATACAAAAAATTAATAGAACAGCTGGAAGCCGGAACATTTTTCAAAAAAGAAGAAAAGATTTGGTGGATTTGCAGAGAATGCGGATACGCTCATTTTGGAAAAGAACCTCCAATGGAATGCCCAAGTTGCGGACACTCAAAAGCTTTTTACCAAAGAAAATGCGAGGAATACTAATATGACAAGATTAAATGAAGTTTACAAATGCAATGTATGCGGAAACATAGTAGAACTGGTTCATGCATCAACAGGCACGCTTGTTTGCTGCGGACAGTCAATGGAGCTTCTGAAAGAAAATACATTAAAAGAAGAAGGCAAAGAAAAACATGTTCCAATTGTTGAAATAACAAAAGACAAGATAATAGTAAAAATTGGCTCAATACCTCATCCAATGGAAGAAAAGCATTACATTGAATGGATAGAGATAATTGCTGACGGAAAATCTTACAAACAATATTTAAAACCAGGACAAAAACCTGAAGCTGAATTTTGCATAACTGCAAACAAGA
>JAQVLH010000076.1 GCA_028704265.1 Candidatus Nanoarchaeia archaeon | reverse complement strand
TCTAAAATATAGCCAGTGCTTAAGACAATACTAAGATTTTCCTGCAATTTTTTATTGCCAGCTATATTATCAAGCTCTTCAATTATCCATTTGTTGATATATTTAGACTCAGGCTTTAAAGGATTTAACTGAGTGTTTGAATAATTTTCATATTGACTTATCCTATCATGCCATTTTTCAAGGCCTTCAATAACTAGTGCAGCATCATCTATTTTACAACTATTATAATATAAATCAAAACCTTCTTTTATTTCAGGGCTTTTTGAATTAATATAAGATCGCAAGATTTTATCCAAAAATTCGGCCTTGCTGTAATCAACTTTAGGTTCGTCTGACAATCTGTGATTAAAATACATATTAATATTTCCAATAGGATTATTATCAGGAATAAAATATGAAGAGATAAATTCCTTAACAAAATCGCCTTTAGGTAGAATTCCAGTTAAATCAACAAGGGCATTAACTTCATTAAACTTATCTTTAATATTTTCGTACTTGCTTTTAATAATATCAACAGTGCTTGCCATATTTAATTTTTTGATAAAATTTTTAGCTTAAAAAACTGCCGAATTAATTAAAAATAAGGCTTTTTAAGCCATAAAAAAATAAAATAAAAATTATTCTTCAATTACTTCAACATTGAATCCGTCATCTTTGGCAAAACTTTCAATGCTTTTGAGAGCTTTTTTGAAATCAGCATCAGGCATGTCAACTTCAAAGCTTAATTCAATAGCTGAACCGCCGTTGGCTAAAACATTATACTCTTCAAGTATTTGTATAATATTTTTCTCAAGTTTTTTAACTTTAGAATTAGTCTCCTCTTTTGATAAAATAATCATTGCTTTCATAAGATTATATTTAATTATTTTTATTTTTTAAGCTTTATGTATTTTTTTTCTTTAACTCCTGAACCTAAAATAAACACTTGGTTTATAGAAAATATTTTTTTAGACAATTTTAAAAAGTAATCAAATTCATTTTTTTCCTTAGGATAAAATTGAATAACTGCTTCTTTTTTTATGACTCTTTTAATTTCTTGAAGTATCTTCTCATATTCTGATGGTTTAGCCCATTGAATTGCACTAATAGAAATTAAATTATCAAAAGCTTCATCTTTAAAAGGTAAAAAAGCCATATCAGCTAAAATAACTTTAAATTTTTTTTTGCTGGCATATTCAAGCATTTCAAAACTAATATCTATGCCAATTGTATTAAATCCATTATTTTTTAAAACATTTAACGAGAAACCAGTTCCGCAGCCTAAATCAAGAATAAAAGAATGAGTTTCAAAATCACTAAGGCTTAAAGCGTCAGCAGTCATTGATTCCTGAATTCTTCTAAAAGCTCCGCTTAATTCATAAAGCTTTGAAGTCTCTTTTGAATAATAATCAGATGCTTTTTGGCCTAAAATATCAGTCATTAATTGTTATTAGTCCATTTAACTTTTAAAGGATTTCTTTTAAGTTTAAGCAAATTTTTCTCGCACTTGCTAGAACAAAATTCAAAAAGTTTACCGTCTTTTCTAACAAAAATAGTTCCTTTTCCTTTTTCAATATCATTATTACAAAAACTGCATTTCATTTTTCTATTTTCTCCCTTTTAGTATTTAATGGAGCTGCTTCCATTTCAGTTTCAAGCATCATTATTATATCATCAAGCCTTACTGGGCCTTTAATATTTCTTCTAATTACCTTATCTTTATCAAAGCCGGTTAATACTTTTACTCTTGCTTGAGTTGCTTCTCCTCTTGCTCCAGTTCTTCCAATAAGTTCAATAACTTTTCCCTGAAACCTTTCATCTCTTAAATTTACTACAACTGGCTTCTTTTCAGTTTTTTCTTTTGCTTCTTCGGCTTTTGCTTCTTTCAAGATAATCACTTTTTAAATTGCTTTATTAAGTCAACAACTTCTTTTAATAGATTTTTTCCTTCACCAGCATCAATTATTGCTGCTGCAGAACATCCAACATTAACTCCAACTACTGAACCAATGCTTTTTTTATCATTAATGAAAATATAACTTATTTGCTTTTCATTGCATAAAGGACCTAAATGCATAACTATTTCAGCGGGATCAACATCTCCTGCAATTAAAACAAGCTTTGCTGTTCCTTTTTCAATAACTTTTGTTACTTCATTTGTTCCTTTTTTTATTTTTCCAGAATTCTTTGCAACATTGAAAAGTTCTAATGCTTTTCTTTGAATATCATCTGGTAATTTTATTGTTACGTAATTAACCATCCAAACATCATCTCCTTTTTTATATATTAATGATTATAATTGCTTAAAGGTTTTAAAAACGTTTTGATATCACACTTTTGCAATTATTACCGTATAATTCTTACCATATTTCTTTGCGCATTTTGGGCAGGTAGTATACCACATAAACCAATTTTTAATAGTTAATTTTTTTTTCTTAGCAAAAGAGGTAAAATCATTGCACCATTTTCCAGTGTCTTTATAATCTCCTTCATAAACCTTGCTTAAAAATTTCCCGCTAAGAGTAACATTTTCTTCTCCCTTAACTTCTTTATCCACTGCCAAGTAAATATTCATATTCCATTTTGAAGAATGCTCTGAAAGGCATAAATTATTAACTAATTGTGCTCCTGACATTCTTGCATTTTTATCCATTCTAGTTATAACTTGACCGAAATTAATTGGCATAAAAAAAAGAGTAAAAACTTTACCTTTAATGAACTTTTTATTAACCCAATTGAAAACTTTTTCATCCCAAGCTTTGATATCTTTATCAGAAAACTTAGGGCAGCATTCATCATTATTAGTCATAATATAAAAAAATTAATTGGAATATTTTAAAGATTATTATTTCCTTAATAATTTAATTATTTTTTTGCTAAAAAAAGGGCCGTAGCCATAATAGTCGTCAACTTCTTTACTGAAATCAACAATTCTTCCCATTAATCCAAAGCATAATTGTCCTGTCACTGGGTCAGTGCATAAAATATTAACAAGATTCTTGCCTTCTTTAAGAGAATTAATCATATTCTCTTTAGTTGCTTTATTTTCAAAATATTGAGCATGCTTGGAATTCAAAGAGCTTATTATTCCATAATACAAATTTTCAGATTCATCATAATTTTTTTTTAATCTATACTCAAATGCTTTTGATTCAAAATAATTCATTTTCAAATCAAGATTCCTAAATAATATCTTGGAATCATCAACCATTTTTTTATAAGATGTTTTCATAAAATCAATCTCCATTACTCATTCTTCTTCTGTCAACTCTTGCATGCATTGAATGAGCCATTGCTTGCCTTTCATAATAATTTGCTATAGTATCATCAAAAATTTTAATTTCTTCAGGCTTAATTGAAGAAACGATTTTGTTTAAATAATTATTTCCTTCTTCAGTTAAAGTAAAATATTTAAAATTATCTTCATAAGGTTTTTCGCTTACTATTACTGCAAGGTTATTTGAAACATAATTATCAATAAAGCTTTCAACAGTTTTGCGTATTCTTTCAAAATGGCTAAAATGTTCAAGCAAATTTTCTTTGGAGTCCATTTCATAAGCGCTTAAAAAAAGGCAAAGATTAGTTTCGCTTATTCTTTTGTTTGATTCATTAAGTTTATTTGTAAAATACACTAAAGCTTCTTCTTGCATGGATTATTAGAAAAAATAAGTAATATATAAATATTATTACTAAGAATAATTTATAATTTTTAAAAATATTATTATTTCACTAAAATTCCTTGAATTTGCCCTGTCTGGCCTGGCCTGCTGGTAATTTTTACTTTTCCCTTGTCCGTTTCAATAATTGCTCCTTTAGTCATTACATTCATACGAACATAATGTCTGTTGGAATCGTTTTCAACAACACGAATAATTTTAGCAGCAATCTTTTTTTTGCCATCCATGATTATTATATTAGAATATTGTAAAGCTCTTGATTTTGAATTTCCGCCTACAGTCCTAATTTTTTTAACTTTATTTTCTCCTATTTTTGTAAGGCTTGCAGGTCTTCCTAATTCAGCTTTCCTTTTTTTCCTATCAGTATTATAAGATGCTCCAGTTTCTTTAGTTACTGATCTTCTTTGATTAATAGCCATAAATATATTTCAATCATATATTGTTTTAAAAAACTTTCTACTTACTTATTATAACATATATCAAAGTAAAATGTTTACTTTTTTAAAGGATTTTTTTTTTTTTTTAAATAAATTTAATTTTTAAATATTATGGAAATTGTTTTAAAAACTTTAGGTATAATAAAGATAATAAGATATAATTTAATTTTTTTTTTAAGGATTAGCAATCAAAAGTTTTTTAAATATTAGATAATACTTAAGCCGATATGGAAATGTCTAAAAATTTGGAAATGACTAAACCTCTTGATGCTTTAAATCAAGCAAGAAATAAGAGTGTTTTGGCAGAATTAAAGAACGGACTTCAATTTGTTGGAACTTTAAAAGCTTTTGACATACACTTAAACATTGTTTTTGATAATGCGCAAGAAGTATTAGAAGGCGAAGTAAAAAGAAATTTAGGAAGAGTTCTAATAAGAGGGGATATGATTCTTTTCTTGTCTCCACAAAATAAATAAAAAGAGAATTGATGAATTATGACTAGAGGTACACCCGCACAAGGTAAGAAAGGTAGAGGATCATCTCACATTATTTGCAGGAGATGCGGAAGCCATTCTTTGAGAAAAAAGAGCGGTGAATGCAGCCATTGCGGATTCGGATCTTCAGCAAAAATAACTAATCATGCGTGGACAAAAAAATACGTAAATAATAAGAGAAAAACTGAGAAGAATAAAAAGAAAGAAAGAGCAAAAAAGAATAAAAAATAAATTTTTTTTATAAAACTCTAGCTTAATATTTTAATATGGTTGAAATAGATATTCACTATAGAGAATTTAATTTTAATCCCACACTTTTGGATATTCAATATGCTGAAATAAATAAGCATATGGAATTAGCAGGATTACTTTCTATCTATTTTGAAAAAAATAAAAATAATCTTCCATGCGAATTAAATGAGTTATATAAAATTTATGAAAAAAAAGGCATTAAAGGATTAGAAACTGAATTATATTTTTTTCATGAAAAAGATAATTTATATTTAGGTCATATTTTTGATAAAATGTAATAATATGTTTAGTAAAAAGTTTTAAAAAAGCAAAAATTACTAATTAATTTAGTTAAACGGGTCCGTAGCTCAGTTTGGTAGAGCATCTGCCTCTTAAGCAGAGGGTCATGGGTTCAAATCCCACCGGGCTCATAATTTTATTTTGCTGTATCTTTGAGTTTCCCCCAGGGCTTTGCTTTAGCAAAGGGCTGGTTCTGAAATCCCACCGGGCTCATAATTTTATTTTGTTGTATTTTTTTGTTCCTAATTTAATTTTCTCTGCGTAGTCAAGCATGTGATTGAAGGTTTTTTCTTTCTCTTTAAGCATATCATTTTCAATCACTAAATCCTTTGAAGCAGAATCAATGCTTACAATATCTGAGCTTGAAAGGAATCCTATGTCTTCTCCTAATTTTTTTTGCTTTGAATCATGGCAATCGCAATGCTCAGTAATATTAATTAAGCAATTAATAAAAATAGTATTTTTGAATAATGACAATACTGCTTTAGAATAATCGCAAATTCTTTCAACAAGCCTTTCAGGCGAAGAGCTAGACCAAGGAATATTTATAGCACGGCTAGGGCATACTCCAATACAGGTAGCGCAACCAATGCAAATCTTAGAGTTAATAAACGCTTTTTTATCAAGAGTGATTGCATTTACTGGGCAGTTCTTTACGCACGTTCCGCAGGCAATGCATTTCTTCTCATTAACACTTGGCCTGATAGTTGAATGCATGTCAAGCTTTCCAGCCCTGCTTCCAAGACCCATACCAATATTTTTTAAAGCTCCTCCAAAGCCAGTCATCATGTGGCCCTTGAAATGAGTA
>JAQVLH010000075.1 GCA_028704265.1 Candidatus Nanoarchaeia archaeon | reverse complement strand
TTTTAAATAGAATTTTGCCATTATGTAGTAGTGATTTAATAATGGATGAAGATTTTATTGAAGAAATTAGGCAAAAATTCGAATTAAACCAATACGAAGTCAAAATATGGCTTTCTTTATTAACTAAAGGTGTCAGCAGTGCAGGAGAGATAAGCGCTGAATCAAACGTGCCAAGAAGCAGAGCTTATGATGTATTAGAGTCTTTGGAAAAAAAAGGATTTATTCTGCTTAAAAATTCTAAGCCAATAAAATATATGGCAGCTAATCCTGAAGATATTATTGAAAATTTTAAAAAAAACTTATTAAATAAAGCTAATAAGCAAATTGATAAAATTGAAGAATTTAAACACTCTGAATCATTCATTGAATTATCTCAATTTTTTAATAAAGGAGTAAAAATGATTGAGCCTTCAGAATTAAGCGGTTTAGTAAAAGGCAGAAATAATATATACAATCAAATAAATAATATGATTAAGAATTCAGAAAAAACTGTTACATTAAGCGCTAGCTTAAATGATTTAAATAATTTCAGCCAATTCAAAACAGAATTAGCTAAAGCAAAAAAAAGAGGGGTTAATATAAAAATGGTTACTCCAAAAGCTGACATGAAATTTATTAATTCAATAACTAAAGATTTAGGGGATTTGAAAAGCCAAGATGTTGAATTTTCAAGATTTTTAATAACTGATGAATCAAACATGCTTTTTTTAATGTCAAACAATGATGATAGTCATCCAAAGCATGATGTAGGATTATGGGTAAATAGTCCGTCTTTTGCAAAAAGCATGAACATAATGTTTAATCATATGTGGGATAAACTAAATTAGATTTATAATTAAGAAGATTTAAAATATCAAAATCATTGCTTGAACTTATTTCATAAATTTTAACATCAGTGATATTTATTGATTCTAAATATTCAATTATTTCTTTTTTTGAACCTAATTTATCAATTAATCCTACAGCTAATGCTTGGCTTCCTGAAAAAACTCTGCCATCTTTTATAATTTCAATTGATTCAGAATCCAAATTTCTGTTAATTGTAACAAAATCTAATAAATAATTAAAAGATTCATTAACTATTGAATATAAAATATCATATTCTGCTTTTGTTAAATCCTTATATTCTGAGCCTATTTCTTTCATTGCTCCGCTTGAAATTTCATAATATTTAGCTCCGTATTTTTCAAGAGTTCCATTAAAACTTAAATAACTCATTTTTGCTCCAACATTTCCAACCATTGATAATTCATCGCTTATTATATAATTGCATGCGCTTGCAATCAAATAAGCGCCGCTTGCTCCCATGTCTCTAATCCAGGCAATAGTTGTTTTATTTAAGGTTTTTATATATTTAGCAACTTCTTTAGAAGCAACAACTGTTCCTCCTGGACTATTAATAGATAAAATAATAGCTTCTACATTAGGATTATTTTCAGCTTCACTTAAAGATGCAATCAATGAATCACTACTTATTGATTGGCTTAAAACAGAACTAGAAGTGCTTATTTCAGCATTAATATTAATCAATGCAACATTCCCTTCATCAATACTATAAATGCTTCCTATAACTGAAGAGCTAATTATTATTAATAATAAAACTAATCCAAATAAATATAAAATTTTAATCATTTCATTCATAATTAATAGATAAAGAGTTTATATTAATTTATTAAAGTAACGGTTATTAAAACAATATTTTTTTATAATAAAAAAATTATAATTCATTTACTGCTCCGAATTTTTTTGTAATTTTTCTAGTGCTGACAACTAAAGTGTTTGCCAAAAAGTCAGAAACCCTTCTTTTCTGTAAATCAAATATCATTAAAAAGCAGTCAAATGCTAATAAATTAAATAAGAATGTTTTAGTAAGATTTCTTAGAATTACTTGCCTAAGAGTCAATGTTTTTGATTTGCTAACAACTGATAATTGCAGCATTTTTTTTCCAACACTTCCGCCTAATATAAATTCAAAGCTTATTAAGTAAAAAGCGAAGATTGCTAAGCAAGAAAAATAGCCAATTGCAAGCAAAGCAAAAATTTCTGAATTATTCATTATTTCATCCATTTCTAAGGTTTCAACATTTAATCCAACTACTTCATAATAAATTGAAGAAAAAGGCATTAATATTAAAAAAAAGAAGATTAATAAATCAATAATATAAGCTAAAGCTCTCATGTTAAAATTAGCAACAACTTTTATATTTCTTGTAGGCAAAAATATTAAATCCTCCATGTTTTATTTAATACCTTATGAATGCTAATAAAGATTGCGAAAACGCGATTAACGAGATAAACCTGCTTGCAAAGGATGAAAAAAGCAAAGAAAAAGTTCATAATATTAAAAGGCAAATGATGAAAAAATATGGTATTTCGCAGGTAATAAGTGATTCTGATATTTATTTAAAAGGAAAATTGGAGATTTTTAAAAGAAAGCCTTCAAGAAAACTTAGCGGAGTGAGTGTTATTGCAGTAATGACGAGTCCTGCAAAATGCCCTCATGGCAAGTGCGTGTTTTGTCCCGGAGGAACTGATTACAATACTCCTCAAAGTTATACTGGAGAAGAGCCAGCAGCCTTAAGAGCTAAATCAAATGATTATGATCCTTATAGGCAGGTAAAAAATAGGATTGAACAATATTTATCTTTAGGGCAAATTCCAAGCAAAGTTGAATTGATTATTATGGGAGGGACATTCACTAGTAGGCCATGGAATTATCAGAAAGGGTTTATTAGTGAATGTTTTAGGGCTTTGAATGATTCAGCTAATGGTTCATTAAAGTTTCAGCAAAAATTAAATGAAACAGCAAAATACAGATGTGTTGGCTTGACTGTTGAAACAAGGCCGGATCAGATAAACAGAAAAGTAATTAATAGAATGCTTGAATTAGGAGCAACGCGTGTTGAAATTGGAGTGCAAAGCGCTTTTGATAAAATATTAAAGGCAAGCAATAGGGGCCACACTTCAAAAGATTCAATAAAAGCTATTAAAGCACTTAAAGAAGCTGGTTTTAAAATTAATTTTCATTTAATGACTAATATGCCAAAAAGTACGCCAAAATTAGATTATGAATCTTTTAAAAAAATATTTGCTGATTCAGATTACAAGCCTGATATGATAAAGATTTATCCGACACTTTTAATTAAAGGAACAAAATTATATGAAATGTTTGAAAAGAAAGAATGGAGTCCTTACACTCAAAAGCAAACTATAGAATTAGTTTCAAATGTTAAAAGAATTATTCCAGAATATGTTAGAGTAATGAGAATACAAAGAGACATTCCTAGCTATAAAATTGAGCAGGATTTGAAAAACAGCAATTTAAGGCAATTAATAAATGATTATATGAATTTAAAAAATTGGAAATGCAAATGCATCAGGTGCAGGGAAGCTGCAAGAAACAAAGGCAATATTAATGAATTGCATTATAAAACAATAAAATATGAAGCCAGCAAATCAGCAGAATATTTTATTGAAGCAATTGACAATAATAATTTATTATTCGGATTTATCAGGGCAAGAATACAAGGCAAGAAATTACTAATAAGGGAATTGCATGTTTATGGTGAGCAGGCAATAATAGGAAGCGAAGGAAGCATTCAGCATAAAGGCATTGGAAAAAATCTTTTAAAATTAGCTGAAGAAATTGCAATTAAAAATAAATTAAAAGAAATATTAATAATAAGCGGTGTTGGAGTAAGAGAATATTATAAGAAACAGGGATATAAATTAAAAAATTATTATATGGTAAAAACTTGCTAATTGTCGATTAAAAACGTAAATTACTTATATAATATAAAAGTAATATTAATTAAATGAATATATTATTGGTTTATCCAAAATATCCGGATACTTTTTGGAGCTTTAGCAAAGTTTTAAGTTTTGTTTCAAAAAAAGCATCATATCCTCCTTTAGGGCTTCTTACTGTTGCATCATTTCTTCCGAAATCATGGAATAAAAAAGTTGTTGATTGCAATATAGAAAATTTAAAAGACTCTGATATTGAATGGGCTGACATGGTTTTTGTAAGCGCAATGCTTGTTCAAAAAGAAGATGCGCAAAAAATAATAAGTAGGGCAAAAAGCAAGAATAAAATTGTTGTTGCAGGAGGGCCAGCGTTTACAACTTCGCATGAAGAATTTAAAGGGGTTGATCATTTTGTTTTAAATGAAGGGGAAATTACTATACCTTTATTTTTAGAAGATTTAAAAAATAAAAAACTTAAAAAAATTTATACTTCAGATTTAAGGCCTGATATAACAAAAACACCTATACCTATGTGGGATTTGATAAATATAAAAGATTATGCTTGCGTGCAAGTGCAATATTCAAGGGGATGCCCGTTTAATTGCGAATTTTGCGATATAATAATAATGAATGGAAGGATTCCTAGAACAAAAACTTCTGCTCAAATGATTAAAGAATTTGAAGCTTTGTATAATATTGGCTGGAAGGGAGGAGTATTCATAGTTGATGATAATTTTATAGGCAATAAAGTGAATGTGAAAGAAATGCTTTCTTCATTAATAAAATGGCAAAAAGAGCATGATTATCCTTTTAAATTCTTGACAGAAGCAAGCATTAATCTTTCAGAGGATGAAGAATTAATGAATTTAATGAGCCAAGCTAATTTTGAAAAAGTATTCTTAGGCATTGAAACTCCTTCATTGGAGAGCTTAAAAGAATGCAATAAATATCAAAATGTTAAAAAAGATTTATTAACTTCTGTAAAAGAAATTCAGCATCATGGCATGCAGGTTATGGCAGGATTCATAGTAGGTTTTGATAATGATAAAGAGTCAATTTTTCAAAGACAGATTGACTTTATTCAAAAATCAGGAATAACAACTGCAATGGTTGGGGTTTTAAATGCGTTACCGCAAACTCAATTGTGGCATAGGCTTAAGAAAGAAAATAGGATACTTTCTAATTCAACTGGCGAGAACTGCAATGATTCATTAAATTTTATTTCAAAAATGGGAAATGAAACATTAATAAAAGGTTATAAACAAATACTTAAAACTATTTATTCCCCTATTAATTATTATAAAAGAATAAATGTTTTTTTGAATAATTATATTCCTACTGTAAAAGTAAAATTTTCTCCTAATTCAATAAAGCCTTTTTTTAAAAGCGTGTGGGAAATAGGAATACTTTCAAATTCAAGAACTCTTTATTGGAAGCTTTTAGCCAGCACTTTTTTTAAAAATATTCAAAAATTCCCTTTAGCAGTTGAAATGGCTATTTATGGACTGCATTTTGAATACATAACCAAAAAAATATTAGCTAATAAATCAATCTAATCTTTTATTTTTATTAAAAATATTTAGAGTAATTTATATAAAGTAGCTATTTATTACTTTAAATTATGATAAACTCAATAATGTCCAAAAAATTAGTTACTGTTACTCCTGATAATACTATCAGTGATGCAATGAACTTGATGGATAGCCATCATTATAAAGAGCTTCCAGTTCTTGATGAAAAAAGCAGGGTATTGGGTTTAGTTACTTATTCAAACATTTTAAGCATTGTAAAATTTAATGGAAATAGCAAGATTGATAATTTTATTGAAGGAACTCCAATAGTTCATGAAACGGATTCTGAGCAGTACGTTCTTGATTTAATGATTAATTCAGGATTAATGGGTTTGCCAGTTGTTGATGATGATGAAAAATTAAAAGGATTCGTCAGCGATTATGATTTAATTAATTTCTATAAAGACAAGCTTAAAGGTGCTCCATTAACTGATGTGAATGTTAAAAAAGTGCCTTCAGTAAAGGAATCAACAACCCTCGGCGAGGCAAAAAATATTTTAATATTTAACAAAAGAGACAGGCTTCCTGTTACTGATTCAAAAGGTGAATTTATAGGTACTGTCTTATTATTGGATATATTAAGAAGAATATATAAAAGTGATTCCAACAAGAATGACAAGAAAGATGTTTCTGGCAAAAAAAACAATGTATTATCTACAACTATAAATGATTTGGTAAGAAAAGGCATTAAAATAAATTTTGATTCAGACTTGTATGACACTGCAGATATTAT
>JAQVLH010000001.1 GCA_028704265.1 Candidatus Nanoarchaeia archaeon | reverse complement strand
TAATGGTACTTATTGTGGATGTGTTGTAGGAGAAATTTGCAATAAGCAATTAATAGAATTTTACGAAGAAAGCAATGAAATATATACTTACAGGTTAGGTTCAATGAGTTACGGAATTATGCCTCCTGGCACATCAGTTGGTGTTGATGGATACAGTGCAGGAATTCCTATATTAGCAGGAGAATATTCTTTTGAAATCTGCGTTATTAATGCAGAGAATATTATAAGCTGCAATTATCCAAGCATTAATGTTGTTAGCGATGAATCAGAATTAGGGCAAAATTCGATGTATACAAGTGAGGAAGAAGAGGATGAAATTATAAAAGTCACTGTTTTGAAATCAGGTTCAGCTCCTGCTGCACGTTCATTAATGTATATAGAAGAATATAATAATATTGAGAATTGCACTGAAACTCAATGCATAGCAGAATTTCCAAAAGATAACTATATTGTTATAAAAGCAAATTTCTTGTCAGATGTTTATTTTGCAGAATGGCAGGGCACTGAATGCTACCTTGGAGGATTAATAGATAATTATAATGAAAATATTACTGAATGCGGAATAGAATTAATAGAAAATATTACTCTTACAGCTATTTTAAATAAAAGGCCAAATGTTAAAATAACAAGTTCTGATTGCGTGTTTGACAGATACCATCCTGATGATTCCACTTATGCTGATTACAGTGATTCTAAATCTTGGGGATATCACACTTTCACTTTTTCAGGCACCGCACTAGGAGGTTCAATAGGTTCAGTTTTGAAGCTTTTATTTACAAATTTTGGTACAGCAACTATTAATTGCGGCTCATGGACTAAAGAAACATTGAATGATGAAATTGTTTGCGTAAGAAAATCACTCGATCCTGAAAGCACAACTTTTAGTGTAATAATTAATGATTTTTGGACACAAGGATACGTGACTCCTTGGGAAATAAGAGCAATCGTTGAAGAGTCGGAAGATTATACTTACGCACCTTATGCAATAGACATTGTTGAGCAAGAATGCGAATGGTGATTATAGATATAAAATTTTAAATAAAAAAATATTTCAAGGGGAATAAAATCATTAGAAAATAAAAAATTAATTGAAAAGAGCAAATATGGAATGACTAATAAAGTATCTTTAAAGCAATAAATTACATTTCTTGTAATTTTTTAATTCTGTCATTTATTGGGGGGTGGGTTGAGAATAAATTATTTATAGCATTAGTGTTTTTTTTAAAAGGGCTTGAGATAAATAAATGAGCAGTTGCTTTATTAGCCGAATCAACCAATGGGTCAGGGTCAGTGCTAATTTTTTTAAGCGCATTAATAATCCCAGTTGGATTCCTTGTTAAAACAACACTATTAGCATCAGCCAAGTATTCTCTCTGCCTGCTTACTGCTAATTGAATAATCTTGCCAATAAGGGGACTAAGAATTGCAAGAATCAAGCCTGCGGCAATAAATATTATTTCAGCACTTCCACCTTTGCTTCTTGAATTATTCGAGCTTCTTTTTCTGTAAAGAAATGACCTCAAAAAGAAATCGCTTAAAAGAGTTATTAATCCTGCCAATACCACTGCAAGCATCATGAATCTGATGTCATAGTTTTTTATGTGGCTCATTTCATGAGCAACAACACCCTCCAATTCTTCCCTATTAAGTTTTTCTAAAAGTCCAGTAGTTATTGTAATAGAAGCAGTTTTTGGCTCTTTGCCTGTAGCAAAAGCGTTAAGCGCAGAATCTTCAATAACGTAAGCTTTTGGCGCAGGAATTCCGGCAGCAATTGCAAGTCCTTGGATGCTGTTAATAAAACTTGCATGTTTTATTTTATCAGCTTCTTTGGCACCAAGCATTGAAAGAATCATAGAATCACCTGAATTATAAGCAATCATTGAATAAAAAACTGAAACAAAAATCACTATTAATAATATTGAATAAGAATCATAAAAATATGAAAATAATAAACCAATAAGACTTATTATTATAATAAATGAAAAGATTAAAATCCAGGATTTAATCTTGTTCCTTTCAATCTCTTCAAACATTAATCTTTTCATAATTTAATTTCAATATTTTTTTTCTCAGATTCATTTGCTAAGAATGATTCCATTTTATTAAATTTAAAAATTTTAGCGATTAAGCTTTGAGGAAAAATTTCAATTCTAATATTATATGTCATTACAACATCATTGTAATATTGCCTTGAGTAAGCAATCTTATTCTCTGTGCTGCTAATCTCTTCCTGAAGCTGCATGAAATTTTCGCTGGCTTTTAATGTAGGATAATTTTCAGCAACAGCAAAAAATGAAGTTAATGCGCTGCTTAATTCTTTAGAAGCTTTAGCTTTGCTTTCAATTGATTTGGCTGACATTATGCTAGCTCTTGCTTTTGTAATCTCAGTAAAAACGCTTTTTTCATGTTTCATATAACCTTTTACAGCTTCAACTAAATTAGGAATTAAATCATTTCTTCTTTTTAATTGAACATCAATCTGTGCCCAAGCATTTTTAGCCTGATTTTTAAGGCTAATTAAACTGTTGTAGACAATAATAAATAATAAAGCAATTGCTGCAGCAGCTATTAATACAAATGTGTAAATGTCCATGCTGTTAAATTAAAAACGGACTAATTAAATAATTAACTAATTCTTTTTTTTTTTTTTTTAATTATAATTTTAAAACTTGATTTTTTAATTTAATTAAAGAAGGAGTATTTTGTGCCCCTAATTTTTCTAATTTAATAGAGCTTGATATTAAACCCCAATTTGCAGCTTCTTTAACTGATTTTTTTAATATTAACGCGGAAATGAAAGCGCTGGCAAAAGCGTCTCCTCCTCCAGTTGCATCAATAATTTTGCTGTCAATATAATCTTTAGAAAATTCTTCTTTTAACGTTTTGACATAAATTCCTGCACTGTTTCTTTTTATTGCAACTATTTTAACTCCTAAATTTATTAACTCATTTGCAGCTAAATCATAATCTTTGCCCGTTATTTTTTTTGCTTCATCCTCTGTTGCAAAAAAAATTTTAATATTTTTTAAATACGGCTTTAATTGAGTAATTGAATAATTTGATAATTCTTTTCCAGGGTCAACGCTAATATTTAAGCCAACAGGCAATTGCTTTAATAATTCTATTGGAGGGGTTGCTAAATGAATATTTTTTGTTAATTTTAAATAAGGCTCTAAATTTAAATTTTTAAGCTCTTCATTAGCTCCCAAAGATTTTATAAATTTTTTATTAAAACCTTTGCTTAAAATTTTTACAGTGCCAGTATTTTTATCAGAGATTCTAATAAAGGATTTTACCTTATTTTTTTTTAAATTATTAATTAAAAAAGTTCCTTTTTCATCATTGCCAATAATTCCTAAAAAACCTGATTTTAATCCTAATTTAGCGCATGCTACTGCAAAATTATTTGCGCTGCCTCCTGGAAATATTTTTCCATTAGAATAAATGTCAGCATTCGCATTACCAATACTAAGAATATCAAGCATTAAGTAAATTATTACTCATCAGATTGTTAAAAATATTATGCAAAGAATAGAGCAGACAATGCCAATTAATCCTTTTTTGCTTATTTTTTCTTTAAGAGCAAAAAATCCTAAAAATGCCTGCATCATCATTATTCCAATGCTTTGCAAAGGTGAAACTATTGAAATAGGAGCAAGCTTGATTGCCAAATAATAAAAAGATAATCCTGTTGAAACTAAAAAGCCTGAAAGCAATGCAAGCAATAATTCTTTTTTATTAATCTTTAATTTAAACTTTTTAATTTTTACATAAATTATTACACTAATTAACCCTCCAAAATATTGCATAAATAATAGTAATAACGGATTAAAAATTGATGAAAGAGGCTTAATTGTAAATACCAATATTCCTTGAAGAATCATTGCAGATACTGCATAAAAAAACCAATTCATGTTTATTTATCCCCTCTTAAAAAATAAATACTAAGAACTCCAAATAATAATCCTGCACCTATATTCCAATCCAATTGTTCTCTTAAAAAAATAATCCTAATATTGCAGTAATAATTAAATTAAGACTCCAAATAGGTCCTGATTTAGTTAAATTGCCTTTTATCAATGAGGTATAAAAAAGAGTAAGAGAAGCAAAATATCCTAATCCTATAAAAATCAGCAGGGGATTAAATACAAAATCCCAATTGCTTAAAAGCAGGTAAGAAAAAATTAAAGGAGCTGCAAGCATAAATTGGTAAAACATTACAATATTAGGATTAAGAGTTTTTACTAATTTTTTTACAATAAAAGAATTAAATCCCATAAATAATACTGCTAATATTGTATACAATTGCCACATTATAATCTTTTAATTAATTATATTGTTAAAAATATTATGGCTAAAATTGCTAATATTAATCCTATTAATTTTTTAGGAGTAATTTTTTCTTTTAAAAAAATAAATCCAAGCAATGAGGTAAAAATAAGAAATCCTGAGCCTCTAATAGGCGCAACAACTGAAACTAGTGTATCATTTAAAGCAAGGTAAAAAAAAGTCACTCCTAATGATGAGAAAGCTCCGCAAGTACTTGCAAGCAATATTTCTTTTAAATCCATACTCTTCCAGATTTTTTTAATAAAAATGTAAGCTGAAACGCATAAGAATCCTCCAAGGAATTGCATAAAAACTAAGGAATAAGTGCCTGAAGATGAAAGAATTACTTTTGCAAAAAACAATGTTATTCCGTTAGTCATCATTCCTAAAATTGCATAAGTGAGCCATTTTTTCATTTTTTTCCACCAAGAAAGTAAATGCCAAGCGTTCCTAAAATAAGTCCGGTTATAGTTTTTGCGCTGAAAGGCTCGCTTAAAAATATTAAGCCAAGAATTGCAGTAATTATTACATTAAGCCCGAAAATAGGCGCAACTTTTGAAAGTTCCCCTAATTTTAAAGCCAAATAAAAAAACATTAGTGCTAAAAATAATCCTATTCCAAGAAACATGTGAAAAAAGTTTATCTTGGATGTTTGGCCAAAAATAATAGTTGCTATGAATGCCAAAAAACTTGCTGAAATAAATTGAAAAAAAAGTATCTGCTCAGGTTTGGCTTTTTTTATTTTTTTAACTGTAAAATCGTTTAATCCAAAAAAAATTATTGCAAGACCAACATATAGTTGCCACATATTTTTCAATAGTTTTTTATTAAATAAAAACTTATTCTAATTATGGATGCAATTAAATGTATTAATACCAGAAGAAGCATAAGAAAATATAAGGATGAAAAAATTCCTGCAAAAATTATTAAGGATTTTATAATAGCAGGAAGTAATGCTCCAAGTTCGCTTAATGATCAGCCTTGGATTTTTATAACAATCACTAAAAAGAAAACTATGGAAAATTTAACAAATTTGAAAGTTCAGCTTAGCAAGTTTGTAGCAACAGCTCCATTAATAATAGCTTGCTGCTATGATGAGACCAAGAGCAGGGCAAAGCATCATAATTTGGAAAACGTTGCATTGGCAGCTGAAAACATTTTGCTTACAGCGCACGCTTCAGGTTTAGGCGCATGCTATGTTACAGCTTTTGATCCGGGATTTCCTGAGATTGAAGAGTCAATAATTAAAGAGCTTGCATTGCCTGTTAATATAAAAGCAGTTTGCTTGATAAGCATTGGCTATCCTGATCAAAAACCAGGAAATAAAAAAATGAGAAAATTATCAGAAATTTGGAAGAGAGAAAAATATGATGCATAAAAATTATGATGATGTTGAAAAAGGCTATGATTATTTGTCAAAATATTGGAAAAATGAGGCTAATGGAGCTCAAATGACTGAGTTTAAGCCTTTTTTTAAAATGATTGGTAATGTCAAAAACAAAAAAGTATTGGACGCTGGCTGCGGAACAGGGGATTACGCAATTTTATTGCAACAAAAAGGAGCAACTGTTTTCGGAATTGATTTATCCAAAGGCATGATAAATTATGCAAAAAAAAGCGCCAAAGAAAAAAAATTAAATATTTTTTTTCAAAAAGCAGATGTTTGCTCATTGCCTTTTGAAGATAATTATTTTGATAAAATAATCATTGCAAGAGTTTTAGGCCATGTTAGCAATGAAGATATGAAAATTGCAGCAAAAGAATTAATGCGAGTTTTAAAACCAAAAGGGGAAATTATTGTTTCAATGATTCATCCAAACTTAGGAAACATTTCAAATTTAATTGTTAATGGAAAAATTTTTCACATGCCAAGATTTAACCGAACAGTTAAAGAATATGTAAAAATATTTTCAGAATTTAAAGGCAAGATTGTTGGCAGCGGGTCTTTTAAGATTGTAAAAAGCTTTGGCAAAATAAGCAAGGAAGCTTATGATAAATTAAAAGGCAAAGATTTTATTGAAATTTTTAAGGTAATAAAAAATAATTGAGGCAAAAAACAATGGACGCGCTTGAATGCATTAATTCTAGAAGAAGCATAAGGAAATATAAGAATAAGACAATACCCTCAGGTATTGTCAGAAAGCTAATTATTGCTGGAATGAATGCTCCTTCTGCTTATAATTCTCAGCCATGGATATTTATACTTATTAAAAATCAAAAGACAAAAAATATTATTATTGAAGCTAAAGGGGGAAGCCAATTTATTATGAAAGCTCCATTAATTATAGCTTGTTGTTATGATGAAAATAAATCTCCAGATAAGTATCATAATATTGAAAATGTTTCACTCGCAGCAGAAAATATATTATTAGCAGCTCATGTTTTAAGGCTTGGTGCTTGTTATATTGGAGCATTTGACCCTGAGAATCTTAAAGTTGAGAAAAAAATAAGCGAAGCGCTTAACTTGCCAAAGAATGTTCATCTTGTTTCTTTAATTAGCATTGGCTATCCTGATGAATTGCCTAAATCTAAAAAAATGAAAAAATATTCAGAAGTGATTAGAATCGAGCATTATTAAATTTTATTTTTTATTTTTCCTTAATCTTATCAGCTCTTCCATAAACTCGTCAACTGTTAAAATATCTTTTCTGAAACCTTTAATGCTTTGTGCTAATTCAGTTATGATTGGGGGTTTCAAATAAGTTTTTTTCATTAAATCATTTTTTGTGAATGCTTCTTTTGGAGATCCGTCGAAAATTATTTCTCCATTGCACATCATAATAACTCTGTCAGCTACTCTGGCAACTAAGTTCATATCATGGGAAATAATTACAACAGTGTGGGTTTTTCTTAATTCATTAATTAAAGTTTCAACCTTGATTAATCCTGCATGGTCCTGGCCAGTGGTTGGCTCATCGAGAATTATTAATTCAGGATTCATTGCAACAATTGAGGCAATAGCCACTAATTTTTTTTGATTCAAATCTAAATCAAGAGGATGCTTTTTTTTCTCTTCAAATAATCCCACTGTTTTAAGCGCTTCATCAACCCTTACTTTAAGCTCAATTCCTTTTATTCCCATATTTGTCGGGCCGAAAGCCACTTCATCTTCAACAACTGAATTGAAAATTTGGTCATCAGGGTTTTGGAAAACGTAACCGCAAGTGTGCGATAACTCGGCAACTGATTTTTTAATAGTCGTTTCGTCGTTAATAATTATCTCTCCCTTTGTTGGTCTAAGCAATCCGTTAAAATGCTTAACTAATGTTGTTTTTCCTGAGCCGTTTTGCCCAATAATTGCCACAACTTCGCTTTTGCTTAAAAATAGATTAATATTTTTAAGAACCTTTATTCCTTCTTTGTATTCAAAAAATAAATTTTTAATTTCAATTAAACTCATTTAATCAACCCCTGAACTACTTTTTTTAAATCCTCAAGATTTACAAGTAATTCCCCTTTATATAATCCCATTTTTTTAAGCCTTATTGAAACCTCAGTAATATCTGAATGAGTCAATGAATGTTTTTTCAAAAGCTCAATATCAGTCAATATTTTATTTGGGGTGTCAACTTTAATAATTGCATTATCAAATAAAACAATCCTGTCAGCAAATTTTGATAAATAATTGATATTATTAGTGCTCATAATTATTGTAATTCCTTTTTTTGATAGTTTTTTTACCATATCAAAAACCTGTTCAGTTCCTAAAGGGTCAAGTTGGCTGGTGGGCTCATCAAGCACTAAAACATTAGGGTTCATTATTAAAACGCTGGCAATTGCCACTTTTTGCTGCTGGCCACCTGATAATTCAAAAGGGCTTCTTTTTCCAAATTTTTCTAAACCAATAAGCTTAAGCATGTCTTTTATTCTTTTATTCATCTCTTCATACGGCACTCCTAAGTTTTGAAGTCCGAAAGCTAACTCTTCTTCAATCGTTGTTCCGGCTCCAGTCAATTGATTTGCAGGGGATTGGAAAGCCAAGCCCACATGGCTTGAAAGTTCAGAAATGCTTGTTTCTTTTACATTAACTCCGTCAATAATTATTTCACCTTCCATAATTCCAGGATAAAAATGAGGGACCAATCCAAGCATTGAGGAGCAAAAAGTAGTTCTTCCTGAGCCGATTTTTCCAATAATTCCAATAAATTCTCCTTTTTTTATTGAAATGTTAATATTATGTAAAGTCCAGCCTCTATATCCGGAGTATTTCCATGAAAAATTTTTGAAATTTATAATATCCATGATAATACACCCCAAGTTATTGAAAAGATTATTGTAATAGTCATTATTATTTTATCCATATTAGTAATATTTGTTTTTCTGTAGCTTGTTTTTTTGCCTTTTGATGAGAAAGCCCTGGCCTCCAAAGCCATTGATTTTTCAACGGATTGCTGAACAGAACCCATGAACAAAGGACCTAACAAGGGCATGAAAGATTTTATTCTTTGAAATAAATTTCCTTCAGTTTCTAATCCTCTGCTTCTTTGAGCGTCGATTATTGTTTGCATTTGTCCGCTTATTCTTGGAATTATTTGCAAAGTAGTTAATATTATATAACCTAAAGCGTGGGGCAAGCCTATTTTTGTAAGAGATGAGACAAGGTCTCCTGGATGAGTTGTTAAAACAAACCAGTATCCAAATACCATCATGACAAAAAGCCTTGAAGCAATATAAGCAGCGTAAAGCAAGCCGTCTTCCCATAATGTGAATCCGAAAGGCAAATCCATTAATTTTTTGGTTGCATAAGGATGAAATAATCCTTGGATAATAAATAATAAAATAAACATAAAAGATAATTTAAAAATTGGCTTAAATGTCAGGCTAAGAACTTTTGATTTAATTGCTATTGGTATTATAATTAATAGGAGCAATAAGATATAAACAAAACCGCTAAGTGTAAATGACATAATTATTACGCAAAGAAGAATAACTAATTTTGTTAAAGGGTTTATTGTATGAAAAAATGAATCTTTTTCAACATATGAGCTTAAACCTATGCTTGCCATTAATATAAATAAAATATCCTCGATTATTAAAAAGGTTAACTAATTAAAAAAAAAATTAAAAAAAAATTAAAAATTAAGATTATCTTATCTTGTTTGTGTATTTGAAAAGCCTTGCGTATTTTTCAGGTAATCTTTTTATAGATAACCAAGGGACAAATACTGCAATTATTTTGTCAATTGATTCAGTAATTATTCTTGCTCCAACCATTGAAGTCCAATATTTTTGTCCTGCAGCCAAAAAGACTGCAACTAACACATCAACTCCTGAGCCGCTAACTCCTCCTGCAACCAATGTACTAATAAGTGAGCTTACAAAAGCAGCAGTCACTGCCAATAAAACACCAGTACCTAATACAGGCAACGGTTTCTTAAGCCATCCTTTCCAAACAAAGAAACCTACAACTAAACCTATGAATAGCTGAACTGTTCCAAAGAATACTGAAGTAGGCCTTCCGTAAGCTATTGCTGTAACTACATTTGTCAAGAATCCACCAATTCCTGCAACCCAAGGGCCTGCAAGCATTGCCATAAACACTGTTCCTATAGTATCAAGGAATACTGGTAATGCCAAAGCAGTTGATATTAATCTTCCAATCTGGTTTATTGCTATACCTATTGGTATTAATACTAATGCAGTTGTTGTGAACTCGCTTTTTAATTTATCCATAAAACTTGAATTTTTTTTCGCCATTTATTTTTTCACCTCCTTTGAAAGTTTTTTTATAGCCTCTAAAGCTATCATGATATTTTTTTCCTCCCCTTTCAGCCTAGCCTTTTCCTGGCTAATGACGTCCTTGAAAGTCTCTTTAATTTTAGGATTAATTCCGACATGAAAAATCATCCCTGCCTTTACTCCTCTCATTAATGCTATTGTAAAAAGCATGGAGCCTTCCATTTCGCTTCCAATCAATCCGTAATCGCTCCAATAATCCATTGTTTCCCAATGCTTTTTGGAATACAATCCGTCGCAGCAAATAGTGGGACCGTAAAAATAATTAATGTTAGATTCTTTGGCGCTTTCAATTAATGCAGTCAATACTTCAAAATCAGGAATTGAAGGATAATTAGCAGGCACGTAAGCTGTAGTGGCTGCCTCTTCCTTGTAAATGCCAGTGCTTATTACTGAATATCCTGTTCTCATTTCTTTTTTTAATCCGGCGCCGCTCCCAATTCTTATAAGTATTTTTGCCCCTGCATTGATTAATTCTTCAGCAACTATTGCCATGCTAGGTCCGCCCATTCCGGCGCAAACAACTGAGATTTTTATTCCTTCATAGCTGCCTTCATAAACAGGCAATCCCCTGTTGTTGCTCATTTCTTTTGCATCTTTTAAAAATTTAGAAACTCGAATAACTCTTCCCGGATCGCCGACAAGAATGCAATACTTGCAAACTTTTTCAACTCTTAAGTGGGGCTGAATCATATTATATAAAAAATAGAATTGGAGGATCAATAAAAAGATTTTCTTTTTAATAAATTTTTTTTTAGTTATTTTTATTTAATAAATTAATTATTTTTTAAAAAAATTATTTTCAATTTTTTTATTATTAACAAGTAATTAAAATTATTTATAATAAAAATATTTTTTTTATTAAAAATGAAAAATTTTAAGAAGTAGCGAATAATTTTTTAATTAAAACAATTAACTAAGAGGTGTTTAGAAAAATGGATGAAAACGAACAAAAAGGTCAAAAGCCTATGTTTAAAACAATAAAAAGTCTTGAAAAAGAATACGGAACAAGGAACTTTATAGAAGTTGCTTTGAAAGAAACAAATGATAATGAAAATGTATTTTTTTCAATAAGCAAGGGCTTTAAGACTCAGAATGACATGAAGAGATACAAGAATAGTTTAGGATTCGCTGCAAGCGAAGAATTGCAACAATTCTTGGTTGATGCATTCAAAGAATTAGCAGAAGCTTACAAAGCAATGCCAAAAAAAGCAAATAATTTGGCTGAAACAAAAGCTCCAGAACAAACAGAAACAAAAGCTCCAGAACAAACAGAAATAAAACCTGAAGCTGAAAAGAAAGAATAATATTAATTTCTTTTTTTTAAAAAAAGAAATTTTTTATTTTTTTATTTTTTATGATTACTTTATTATCTATTTACAATAAATTGCTTAATAAGTATGGCTATCAAGGATGGTGGCCTTTAATTGAGCATGAAGGGAATAATCCTACTAAAACTGGCAGCATTAAAGGATATCATGTTAATGATTATTCTTTTCCAAAAAATGATTTTCAAAGATTTGAAATATGTATTGGAGTAATACTCACTCAAAATACTAATTGGGTTAATGTTGAGAAATCATTAAATAATTTGTATAAAAATGATTTTTTAAGTCCTGAAAAAATTATTAACAATATTGAAAAAGTTAAGGAATTAATTAAGCCTAGCGGGTATTTTAATATTAAAGCAGGATATTTATTTAATTTTTCAAAATTTTATTTAAGCCTTAAGGCAAGATTGCCAAGCAGGGATGAATTATTATCAGTTAAAGGAATTGGCAAAGAAACAGCGGATTCAATCCTGCTTTATGCTTATAATCAGCCAATTTTTGTTGTTGATGTTTACACTAAAAGAATATTTAACAATTTAAGAATAATTAATTCAATTAATTATGAAGAAATTAGAGCTTTTTTTGAAAATGAATTGCCTAAGGATTATAGATTATTTCAGGAATTCCATGCATTAATTGTCGAGCATGCCAAGAATCATTACATTAAAAAGCCTTACGGGTTAAATGATTTTTTGGTTTAATAGTGAACATTGCTGAAATTTTTATTATTTTTAATTACTGTATAATTTCTGATATTATATTCAAGGTCCATCATATAATTTCTTTCAAAACCCAATTTATCTTTTTCATTATTGCAATTATTAAATATTCTTTCAGCTTGTTCTCTTCTTTTATCAACAAAAATTTGGCTTGTTAATTCTTTAAGCTGATTTTCAAGAGTTATTATTTTTGGATTATCTATTTCGCATGAAACCATTCCTTTATGATTTTTTTTAATATTTAAAAATACAAGTATAATAAAAACATTGTTTTGCAAAATATAATAAAAAATAATAAAAAAAGGGTAAGAGGAAGGAGTGTGGTTTTTCTCTAATCCTCTTTTTTTAGTATTTCTGAGTTTTTTGGAAGGTTAAGCTTAACTTCGCCTTGCCATTCAGAGGTAAAAGCTCCTTTTATTACAACTTCATCTCCTTCAGTTACTTTGCTTATTTGCTCAGACCAAAGGGTTAATCCTATCTGTCCAGTTTCATCTTTTAAAGTTGCATCACATACTCTTGTTGAGCCATATTTTGTTTTAACAGTTCTTGGCGCATCTTTAGCGATTACTTTTGCTAAAAGCTGAACATTAGTCATTCCGGGTACTAGTTTTGAAATCATAATATTATTTGAATTATTGCGTTTTTAAAGAGATAAAGATAAAACTTCCTCTATTCCTTAATGTATTTTTGTAATTCTTGTATTCTTCTTCTTAAAGTTACTGTGCAAATCCCTGTAGTGCTGGAAATATATTTTTGACTAATTTTTTTTGAATTTAAAGAAGATAAATATAATACAGCAGCAGCGTAGCCTTTAGGGTCTTTTCCTGAATATTTTAATTTTTTTTCAATTAAATTATATAAATTGCACGCTTTTAAGCAAATTTTTTCATCTAAATTAAATTTTTCACTTAAATAAGGAATATAATTAATTACTGAACTAGTTTTATATTTTAAATTAAGAATAGGCAAAACCTCCTGAATTAATATTTTTATATTATTTTCAACTAATGATTTATCAACTGTTGATTCTTTTATTATACTGCTTTGAAGCAGAGGTATTTCATGTACTTTTATTGCTGTGCAAATAGATGCTACTACAATACCTTCTAAAGTTCTTCCTCTTATTATTTTTTTTTTATAAGCAGTTTTATATATTTTCCAGGCAGTTTTTTTAACATAATCGGCAATATCTAAATTGTAAGTAATATTATTAAGATTAAATAAAGCTTGTTTATAATTATACTCTATCCCTTTTAAAGTTTGATTTTGAATTCTTTGTATTCTTTTTATTATTGGTTTCATTTCTTTGGATACTTTATTGTTATCGCCATAATCTCCTACAAAAGTTCTTGGACCTACTTCTGAAGAAAATATTTGAGTAATTTTTTTATTATTCATTTCTTCATTATTATACATTCTTTTTTCTCCAGCTATTTCAGTTGATTCAATATTAAGTCCGTATTCTAAGCCGCAATTTTTACAAATCCAATAATTTTCATTGTTTAAAATTAATTCAGTTTCGCACTCAATGCAATTTTGGTATTTTTTTAATAAAATATTTTCAAGAGGTTCAATTAAAGAATAAACAGCTCTAATTCCATAAGATTTTTGTATTGTTTGATTTGTCACTTTCATTCTTACTTATAAGTTATCTTATTTAAAATTAATCTTTGCTTATAAAATAATGTTTATCCTTAAAATAAAGGATAAATCATAACTAAAATACTTGTTGTTAATAATAATGAAACCCAATACCAAAATCCTTTTTTTGTCGCTTCTTGATCTTCATTGCCATCATAAGCTATCCAAAAAACTATTGGCATTAATGCAACTAATGTTAATGGATTTTTATTATAAACTAAATAATACACAATATTAATTAAACAGGTTAAAAAACAAACAAGGGTTGCATAAACGCTTCTTTGGCTTATTCTGCTTAATTTATTAAAATTTTTTGCCATAAAATAAAATTATTTGTTGCTGTATTATAAAATTATTTATTCCATAAATAAAAGTGAAGCCATAATTAAAATACCTATTATAAATGTGATTGTTTGCATTATTGTTGGCTTTTTTGAACACTCTTTATGTAATTCAGGAATTAAATCACTGCAAGCTATATAAATAAAATTTCCTGCTGCAAAAGGAATTAAAAAAATTGTTAAATTTTGGCTAAAACTGCCAATTATTAATGCTATTATTGTTCCTGCTATTGCAAAAAGTGCTGTAAAAAAATTATATACTAGTGCTTTTTTTGTGCTAAATCCTCCATGAATTAACACTCCAAAATCTCCAATTTCTTGAGGTATTTCATGAAGTATTATTGCAATTGTTGAAGCAAAGCCTACGGTGTAATTTACTAAAAAGCTTGCCCCTATAATTAATCCGTCAATAAAATTATGCACTAAATCTCCGACTAAATTCATGTAAGCAAATGAATGAATATGTGTTTTTGTTATGGGCATATGGCAATGTCTCCAGTTTATTATTTTTTCAATTAAAAAAGAGCCGAGTATTCCTGAAATTATTAATAATGAAGAATAAATACTCAATCCATTTTCTGAAATTTCCGGAATTAAATGCAAGAATGCATCACCAATCAATGCTCCTGCACTGAAACTGATTAAATAAATAATAATTGATTTAAGTTTGCTTGTGTTTATTGAGAGGGTTAATAAGCCTATTAAAGAAATTAAGCTAACTAAAAATACTCCTGTAATTGAATAAATCCAAGTTATTATCATGTTTATTAATAACAAAGAAACCTTTTAAAAAGTTTATTGATAATGATTATCAATAACATGATTGGCAGAAAAACGACTCAAAAAAAAATACTTGAAGAATTAATAAACAACTCTAGCGAATTTTTTACAGCTGATGAAATCTACGAAAAAGTAAAAAATAAAGGGATAGGAATAGCAACAGTTTATAGATTTTTAAAAGAATTAAAATATCACACTTATATTTGCAATAAAAAAATAGTTTATTCAAAAGAAAACAATAATCATTGTCATTTTATATGTAAAATCTGCGGAAAAAAGAATCATTTCAATTTAAAAAATTTGGATACAATATCAAAAGTTATTAATGGAAAAATATGCCATCTGCAATTAGATATAACAGGAATATGCAATGATTGTCTTTTAAAAAAATTAATTTAAAAAAAAATAAAAAAATTTAGAAAAATAATTCATTTAGAATTTTCTTTTTTTCATAAAACAATCCCTGCAATAAACAGGTTTGTCTTGAACTGGCTTAAAAGGAACTGTGCATTCATTGCCGCATTCAGCGCATACAGCTTTGTGCATTTCTCTATTAAAACCGCTGTCATTTCTATTTCCAAAACTTCTGCTACTATCTCTATTTCCAAAACTTCTATTTCCGTCCCTGCTTCCTGAACTTCTATTTCCGTCTCTACTACCAGAACTTCTATTCCCGTAGCCTCTTCCTTCATCATTTCTGTCAGAATTTGGTCTTCTGCTTTTAAAACTTCTATCTCTATCCATAATAGTAAAAAACAAGCTTTTTTCAAATAAAAAGCTTTGTTTTATATTAAAAAAGCTTAAAAGTGATTAAATTATTAAAATATCATGGTAAAATATGCCTCTATGAAAGAAAGGGTGTATTCTTTCATTATTGATATAATATTTATTTCAGGATTAAGTTTTATTTTAGGAATGATTTTAAGCTTAATAAATTTAATTTTTAATTTTTTCGATTCTTCATTTTATAAAGGCTGGCCATGCATACTCCTTTCAATATTATTAATTTGGATATATTTTGCATGTATGGAAAGTTCAAAATATCAAGCAACTTTAGGAAAAAAAATTTTAGGATTAAAAGTTACTAATTTAAAATATAGAAGAATAACTTTTTTTCAAGCTACACAAAGGTTCATTTTTAAAATATTTTCGTTTGGAATAAAACTTAACAATAAAGGCCAAGCTCTTCATGATAAATTTAGTAATTGCTTAGTAATAAAGGAATAATTTAAATAATTACACGCATTTCTTTAATAATGATGATTCAAGGATATATTGGCACTAGGGATTTTTTACCAAATGATTGGAAAATAATGAATTATTTATTTGATGTTTGGAAAAAATCAAGCAATAGCATGGGTTTTGAAGAATATGAAGCGCCAATAATAGAAGATGTAAAATTATTCACAGCAAAAAGCGGAGAAGAAATAAAGAATCAATTATTCTGGTTTAAAGATAAAGGAGACAGGGATGTATGCTTAAGGGCTGAACTTACTCCTCAATTAGCAAGATATATAGTAAATTATGGAAAAGCAATAAAGAAACCAATAAAATGGTTCAGTATGCCAAGATTATTCAGATACGAAAAACCTCAAAAAGGAAGATTAAGGGAATTTTTTCAATTTAATGCAGATATTATTGGAGAAGAAAGTATTTATTCAACAATTGAAATAATAAGCCTGGCAATAAAAATACTTGAAGGATTTAATTTAACAAATAAAGATTTTAAAGTTAAAATTAACAGCAGAAAAATTATTGACTCTTTAATAAAAATTTTAGGAGTAAATGATTCCTTGGCATTTTATTTATTATTGGATAAAAAATCAAAAATGGAAGAAAAAGATTTTTTAAAAGAATTAAAAATATTAGTTACTGATTATAAAAGATTATTGCAACTTCTTAGCTTAAAAGGAAATGAATTATTTGATGAATTAAAAAATATAGGAGTGAATATTGACAGAATAAAAAGCGTTTTTGAAATAATTGGATATGATTATTTGGAACTTGATTTAAGCATAATAAGAGGCCTTGATTATTACACTGATATAGTTTTTGAAGCATTTGACACTAAAAATGAATTTAGGGCAATTTTTGGTGGAGGAGAATATAATAATTTAATAAAAGATTTAGGAGGAGATAATTTGCCTGCAGTTGGATTTGGAATGGGAGACACAGTGCTTTTAGAATTATTAAAATCAAAAAAATTATTGCCAGAATTCGTTAATGATTCAGTATTTTTGGCAACAATAGGCGACTGCTACAAGGATGCCTTGAAAATTAAAAATAAATTAATAAGCAAAGGAATAAATGTTGATTTGAATGTTTCAAACAAAAATCTATCAAAACAATTTCAATACGCTGAAAGCAAAGGAATAAATACTGTTTATATTATTGGAGAACAGGATTTAAAGAATGGGATAATAGTTAAAAAGGATTTAAAAACTGGAAAAGAAGAAAAAATAAAAGCTTAAAATATTTAAGCCCAATCTTTGAACTTTTTCATTACTTCATCAGTGTTTTTATAGACATTCTCTAAAGTTGAGCTATTATCAATAACTGCGTTTGCTGATTTAAAAGTCACATCAAGCTTAAACATTTCATTCTGAGTTTTTTCCTGGGATTCAAATTGCGCCACATCTTTAGGCAAATCAGCCCTACCTCTGGACTGCAATCTTTGAAACCTTATCATTGGCTGAGCATCAACCTTAAATAATATATAATTTTTGCCGAACACTTTTTTGACAGCTTCATCATCGCTTGGCAATCTTATTGCCTCAATAATCGCTTTCTCATATTTTTCATCAATAACTTTTTTTATGCATTGGCCAATCCAATAAGTGGCTCCGTATTTGTCACGCATCTCCTGGCTGAAAGAATCGCTATTCTCCCTTGTAATTTCCATTCCTTTTTCTTTCATGGCTTCCCTTACAACATCTCCTACAGTAACCTGCTTGTAGCCGTAGTTAGAAACCAAGTATTTGCTTACAACGTCTTTTCCGGCGCCAATACTTCCAGTTAAACCAATAATTTTTACCATAATTAAAAAAATATTAATTATAATTTTAAAAAAGTATTTATTGCTAATTTTTTAAGGAATTGAAAGAACAATCATTTCTTCCCCTAAATCCTTGCTGTAAATTTTTTCATATTCTCTAAATCCTATTTTTTTCAGATTTTCAATGTAATTAATAAAATTAGATGGAACTTTTATAAAAATCAAATCCGAATTTTTTAGAGGAGAAATTAATTTCTCTATTGATTCATCATCCCCTGCCAGCAATCTAATTTTAGCCCTATTTGATTTACCATTATTAAAACTTTTTAAATCGTAAGATAAAACTCCCTTAATTTCATCATTATATATTACTTTTGTCCTATATTTGAAGGGATTTTTTTCCAGCAATGTTGCTGCAATGCTTCCGTAATAATAAGGAAAAAATGACTGAACATAATTTGCAGTTTTTTCAACAAGTTTTTCATCTAAATCTAAAATCATGATTTTATTAAAGGAAAAAATAAGGATTAATAAGCTTTTTGAAATAATTATTATAAAAACAAAGATTTTTAAAAAAATATTTTCAATAATGATTATATTATGGAAGAAGTATTGGAGCAAATATTATATAAAGGCCTTAAAAAAATTGGGGATGAAATAAGAGAGGAATTCCTGCAAGAAATTGAAAAACGCAACATTATTGGTTTTACTTTTTATATCCATCCTTGCGGTGAAGATATTGTTTATTTAAATAAAAAAGATGCTGATGCTGGCTATCTTCAAAATATAATATTTTCAAAAAATGAAGAAGGAGATAAGATGTTTAACAGAATAAGCGATCATCCTTTGAAATATTTGACAATAGATGGAGTAAAATATGAGGCTTTTTTTTGCAATGATTATGAATTTTTTAAGGATAAAATCTATGATTATTTTGAAAAAAAAAGGGAAAAAATAGAAAAAGTTCCTAAAGAAAAAAAAATCCATATACCTAGCTATGAGGTTATAAAAACAAAACCTGTTCAAAAAATAAAAAAAGCCGAAATTGCTGATTCAAATTATGCTTTTGAAAAAGGAAATGAAGAAAGGCATAAAAAAATGTTTAAAGGAGATATTGAAAATGTTATTTCATTGCTTAATAATTTTGAACCTGAAGATTCCGGCATTATTAAGTTTAAAAAAGTAAAAGGCTTTAATGGCCATCATTTTCCGTCAATTATATTATCAAGCCTTGATAAAATAAGTAAAATTGCACCCCTGCATAGAATAATACATATAGATGATACTTTAGCTATTGAGCTTGAAAATAATATGAGCGTTAAAAGCATGATTAATTATTTAAAAAAATATTATAAAGATAATTTTTAATTAAGGTTTCTTACTCTTCTGTTTTTTTTAATCTGGCACAAAATTTTAGTTTTATGATTTTTGCCAACACCAATTATTCCAGCTTCAGTTCTAAGAATAATATAAGTGGCTTCTAAATTTGTTTCTTTATCAATATCAAAACCTCTTAATAATTCCCAAGCATCCTTTAATGAAATATCTAAAATATTTTTAGTTGCAGTTTCTCCTACTATTTGAGCTCCCTGAATGCTTAATCTAAAAATATTATGCTCAAAATGGCATAAATAAAAACCCATAGTTTCAACATTAAATTTTTCTAAAGGTAAATTAAAAAATTCTTCCTTCAATATCCAAACTTTTTCTTTTCCTAAATAATAAAGCATCCAAGATTTAGGCGTAACAAAACCATAATTTTCTAATAATAAATCTTTAATAGTGTCAACTTCCCTTTTTCTTAATTCATTATATCTCATTTTTTCACCAACTTTGCTATAAAAAAACCTTCCATATCAATCCTATGAGGCCATATCCTAATTGATTCTTTTAAGCCAATTCCTCTGTGTTTTTCAAAACCTTTAAGTTTAATATTTTCTATTTTAGCATCAGGATTTCTTTCTAAAAATTCAATAACATTATCTTCATTTTCTTCTTTTGTTAAAGTGCAAGTTGAATAAACCATTTCACCTTTAGGCTTCAAAGCAGTCCAGCAATTTCTAAGCAAATCTTTTTGAATATTAGCTAAGAATTTGTAAGATTTTGGATTAAACATTTTAGCAATACTCCAATCTTTTCTTATTGCTCCATACCCGGTGCAAGGAGCATCTAGCAGGATTTTGTCAAACATTTCAGGAAAATTACTAAACCTATTGCCATTGCCATTAGTGACTATTACGTTTTCGCAACCCATTCTTTCTAAATTGCTTGATAATATAATTACTCTGCCTAAACCCATATCATTTGCAACAATTATTCCCTTATTTTTCATCATGTTAGATAATTGAGTAGTTTTGCTTCCAGGACTGGCACAGCAATCAAGAACTGTGTCAGTGCTTTTAGGATTAAGAACAAGGGGAGGAATCATACTGCTTTGCTCCTGAACATAAAATTGGCCAGTAAAATGCTCCAAAGTATTGCCTAATGAAGAAGTTCTTTTTTTAATAATTAAAGCGTTTTCATAAAAAGGAACATCTTCTATTTCCCAGCCTTGCTTAACAAGATTTTCTTTAAGTTTTTTTGAAGTAATTTTCAAATCATTAACCCTTATAGATTCAAGCAAAGGTTTTTTGCATGATTCAATAAAACTGTCAAGCTCTCCTGGGATAAGGGATTCGAAATATTCTTTGAAAGAATCCTTGAATACTGGTTTTTTTGAACTCATAAATATTAATCAAATAAAACTTTTATCTATTTTAAAGTTATTTTAAAACAGCTTCCAAATCCTTTGAAAATTCATCAATAAATTCTTTGCTGTTATAATTATTGCTTTTAGCTTCAAATTCTATCATATATTCAATAGTTTTCATATAGCTAACAAGGGATATTTTATTATTAGACACTCCTTCTTTTGAAGGGGAAAGCTCTAAAAGAAAACCTAATCTATTATGGTGCTCTCTTAAATCATCATTAAGTTCGTATTCTGATCCTAATTTTGTTGCTTCTGAATAAAAAAAATATTTCTGCCCATGCCTAATAATCATATGGGAATAATCCTGTCCATCTTGGAATTCAGGTTCAAGGCTGCCTCTGTTAATGTTTCTAAACATGTTTACAAATTCTGAAATAACATTTAGGTTCTTAATTGAAGAATCTTCTTTAAGATAAAATTCACAATCATTTTCAGAATTATTTTTTATAATATTGTTATTAATATTATTATGCCTGTTTTCATTCATAAATAGCAAGTTGCTGTTTATTTTTTTCAAAGTATTATCTGCCTTATGGATGTGGCCAAAAATTCCCATAAGCTTAACATTAAAAAAATTATCAGTATTAAACCAATTTTCAGAAGTGAATTTATCAACATATCTTTCAAAAGGAAAATTTTTGGAATCATAAGCTCCTGTTTTAGGATCATACTCAACGATTCGGGAAAAATCTGCAATAATATTTTTTATAGGATGATTAATAATAAAATTGGATTTATAATCCATGTCAATTTTTTCATGTGAAATTAATGCAATTTTTTTATTGTTTATTAAATGAAAATAATTTCCAGTTCCCAATCCTGAAATTTCAGTATTTTCATAATTTTTAGCTTTTAAATCTTTATTAATAAAACCAACAGAATCCTCTATGTTGTTTATATTGCAAACGCATTCAAGACTCATATTGTATTTTTGAAATTGGTTATTAATGTTAACTAATCCTCCAAAAAGGTAAGAAAAATAAGCTGTATCTTTATCTTTAGTTTTTTTATTATTAAATTCTGGAAAAGATTCAATAAAAAAATTGTTGTCTCCAATTAATATTGATTTATGAATTAAGGTCATACTCTTAATCATAAATAATTCATTTTAAAAAATTATTGATTTAAGCCTAAAGACTTTTTAATCCACTTAAAAAACGCATTATCAGGCTTATCTTGAATATATAGTTCTTCTTTAGTAATAATATTAACTAGTTTTTTTATTGCTTTAGCTGCCTTACTTAAAGGATAAGCTGTAACAACAGGAATTCTTTCTTTAATGCTTTTAGAAACATTAATGTCAAAAGGTATATCTCCTATTATTGGAAGCTCCAAGAAATCCGCAATGTTTTGGTCTTTTAAATCAAAATCAAGGCCTGTTTTTTTATTAAGAACAACACCTAAAAGATTAACCCTTAAATCTTCAGCTAATTTTTTAGCCCTCAAAGCATCAGTTATTGCAGGAAGCTCAGGGTTAGTAACTAAAACAACTTCTTCGCAAGCCCTAATTGCCATTTGAGTTTCCATGCCTAATCCTGCGCCAGCATCAATTATAATATAATCAAATTTATCCATTAAAGATAATAACATGGAAGCTAATGATTTTTTTATTTTAGTTTTTAAATTATCAAAATTTAATCCGCCAGGAATTACTAATAATCCTGTTTCAGTTTTATAGATTACTTGCTCAATACCTATTTTTCCATTCAAAACCTCATGAAGCGAAAAACCTCCAGGATTAATAGAATAATGAAGACTTACATTTGGAGTTGTAACATTAGCATCAACCAATAAAACTTTTTTTTTAGAATCAAATAATGCTTGAGCAACATTAACAGCAGTTGTTGTTTTACCAACTCCACCTTTACCGCTAACAAATGCAATAACTCTAGCCATGACAATATAATCATTCTCATTTTTTAAAAAACCTTTGCTTAAAATAAAATTAGATTTTTTTTATAAATGAATTTAAATTATTTATTATGCGAAAATTATTAGGGGAAGAGGTACTGTGCGGAACTAGGGAACGGTACTGTTTTGTTTATTGCAATGGAACCATTTTTAGTTATATATTAGTGATTTCTAGCATGGTTTTCTATAAAGATGTCATTGAGAAGGTAGGGAATAGGGGAAGGTTAATAATTAGACTTATTTAAAGGCAAAAACTAGTAAATCCTTATGAAAATAAATAACCTTGAAAAAAAAATCTTGAAAAAAAGATTAGGACAGCTAAGAAATTTTATGGTTTCTAGCTTGAAACGAAATAAGATAGATGATTATCTTAATACTGTTAATTCGAGAGAATTAAGAATGCTTGAAAATGTGCTAATAAAGGATGAATTAACCCAAATGATTTCAGTAAGGTTGTAAAAAATTACCAGAATTCGTTTTCATAATACTCCAAAAGATTTCAGCATCCAAAGGATTAAGACCGTTCGTAATTAGATATTGCTTAGCAACTTCATTGTCCATGAAAAAAAAATCATTTATATTCCTTTGAGTAGTATCAATGAAATCCCTGGCAATAGCTTTAGTTATAGTTATTTGGTAAACAATAGGGATACCGCTTTCAGCGCAATAAAATTTTACAAGTCTTGCAAAATTAGCACTATTAACGCTAATCTTTTTTTTCTTTTTTAAAAAATCAAATAAGCCCATTGATTAATAAATAACTCCTTAGTTATTTAAAAATTTCATCTGCGGATAAACCAATACCTTTTATGGCTTTTAGAAAATCCTTCAATAATTTTTTTTGATTCAAGAGAAGATAATAATTCATTAAATTTAGGTCTTGAAACATTTTCAAGCTTATTATAGATTTCTTTTGAATCAACAGCCGAATCTTTAGAATAAGCTTTAAATGATTTTAAAATACTAATAATTATTTCATTTTCATTACCTTTCAAAAAAAGTGATTTAACATATTTTGAAACATCACTAAATTTTTTGCCGCTTCCAATCATGCTAGAAATAGTAACAATTACTTCATTTGATAATAAAAAATCATCATTAAATCTTTTATAATTATCAATTAATAAGTCAATAATTTCTTTTTTTTCAGCAATAGTTTCTAAGCAATTTTTTAAACTAATGCC
>JAQVLH010000074.1 GCA_028704265.1 Candidatus Nanoarchaeia archaeon | reverse complement strand
AAAAGTGATTATGCGAATTTATATTAATAAAATTAGGCTGGAAAGGACGGGCTCGTAGCTCAGCTTGGCAGAGCACTTGACTTTTAATCAAGGGGTCGTGGGTTCAAATCCCATCGGGCTCAGAAAGAAAAAAAAAGTTTTTTTTAGAGGGGAAAAAATAGTGATTGAAGAAAAAAAGGAAATAAAAGAGGATTATATATTAACCCATATTTACAATCCTAAATTCGAGCTTTTAAGCGCGGATGAAATACCAAAATTATTTGAAGATTTGAAAATTTCTTCAGGATTAGAGCTTCCAAAAATAAACGTGAATGATCCAGTTTCTAAGCTTTTCAAAGCAAAAGCAAATGATGTTTTTAAAATAACAAGAAAAAGTTATACTGCAGGAGAAAGTATTTTTTACAGGGTGGTAATTGATGAATAAAGAAATTAGTAAATTATTGCTTGATTCATATTTTGAGCAAAGAGAATTAACAAGCCATAATCTAGAAAGCTTTAATGTTTTTGTTGAAAAAAGCCTTCAGAAAATAGTTGATGAAAACAAGTATATTATACCTGACATTTTACCTAATGATGTTACTGAGCTTAAAATAAGAATGGGAAAAATAACTATTGAAACTCCTAGTGTAAAAGAGGCAGATGGAACAAAAAGAATAATTACTCCAACAGAAGCAAGATTAAGAAATATTACTTATGAAGCTCCATTAATTCTTGAATTAACAGTTGTAAAAGATGATGTTGAAGAGGAATCAAAGCAGGTCTGCATTGGAAGTTTGCCAATAATGGTAAAAAGTAAATATTGCTGCTTAACAGGACTTAGCGAGGAAGAGTTAATTAAAATGGGTGAGGATCCAAATGACCAAGGAGGATATTTCATTATTAACGGCACAGAAAGAATAATTATAGTAGTTGAAGATTTAGCTCCTAATAAAATTTTAGTTGAAAAATCAAGCGCTAAAAAAGGATTTGTTTCTAAAGTATTTAGCGATGACGGCCAATATAAAATATTGCACAATGTTTACAGGGAAAAAGATGGAATAATTTTAACAAATTTTTCAAGAGTGAAAGAAGTTCCTGCTTTCGGATTATTAAAAGCATTAGGTTTTGAAGAAGACCAGGAAATAGTTGCTTTATTGAATCTTCCTGAAGAATACATGGGAGAAATCTATATTAATTTATTAAAAATAAGCGATTTAAAAAACGCAAGCGATGCTTTTGATTTAGTTGGTAAAAAAATGGGAATAACTTACAACTCAAGCATTAGGGTTGAAAGGGCTGAAGAAATAATTGACAAAAGCTTGTTTCCTCATATTGGGCATGATAAAGAATCAAGAAAATTAAAAGCTTATTATTTAGCAAGCATGATTAAAAAAGTAATACTAGTATCTCATGGAAAGATTTCAGTTGATGATAAAGACCATTACAAAAATAAGAGATTAAAATTATGCAAAGAAATGATGGAATCATTATTCAGGTCAAATTTCAGGATGTTTATTGGAGACATGAAATATAATTTTGAAAGATTAGTAAAGAAAGGAAAGATGCCATTAATTAATAGCATTACTAGAGGAAAATTATTAACAAGCATGATTAAAAGAAGCTTGGCAACAGGGCAATGGGTTGGCGGAAGGCAAGGAGTAAGCCAGCACTTAGAGAGGAATAATTATTTTGGAACATTAGCTCATCTTAGAAGAGTAGCATCACTTCTTACAAGCCAAAGGGAGAATTTTAAAGCAAGGGATTTACACCCAAGTCATTATGGAAGACTATGTGTAAGTGAGACTCCTGATGGTCCAAATGTAGGACTTAGAAAGAATTTAGCAATAATGGCTGAAATAAGTATTGAAAATAGTAGCGATGAACAAGTAGTTAATAAATTAACTGAACTTGGACTAAAGAGGTTTTAAATAATGACTGAAGTATTTTTTAATGGAGTAATAATTGGTTCAGTAAAAGAGCCGCAAGAATTTGTAAATAATCTTGTTAAATTAAGAAGAAGCAACGGAATAACCAATAGCTTAAATGTTCATTATGATTCAAAAGCTGATTCAATAGAAGTATTAACTGAAGCAGGAAGAACAAGAAGGCCATTGATTATTGTTGAAAATGGTAAGTCTAAATTAACTGATGAAATTGTTGAAAAAGTAAAAACTAAAATGATTAGATGGAATGATTTAGTTAAAATGGGTATTATTGAATACTTAGATGCTGAAGAAGAAGAAACAGCATATATTGCATTAGATGAGGAATCTCTTAACGCAAAACACACTCATTTAGAAATAATAAAAGCAGCAATACTTGGAAGTCAGGCAAACCTAGCTCCATTCCCAGACCATAACGCAACAGGTAGGGTAATGCTTGCAGCAAAAATGATTACTCAAGGATTAGGTATTTACACTACTAATTATAATTTAAGAATTGACAGTGATGTAAGTATTATGCATTATCCTCAAAAACCAGTAGTTGATACAGTAATCTATAATAATGTTAAATTTGACAGTCACCCAATTGGACAAAATGTAATAATTGCAGTAATGACTGGTGAAGGATACAATATGGATGATTCTATTATTTTTAACAAAGATAGTGTTAATTTAGGATTATTCCGTTCAACTTTCTTTAAGCCATATAATTGTGAAGAATTAAGATATTCAGGAGAAAAAGATGAAATAACAATACCTACTGCTGAAAAAGGAGTATCTAAATTAAGAGGGATGGAATCAGATTATGCAAAATTAGAAGAAGATGGAATAATTTTCCCAGAAGCTCAGATTTATCCAAATAGTGTATTGGTTGGAAAAGTTAGTCCTCCAAGATTCTCAATGGGAACTGAAGAGTTCAGAATGGAAATGAAAGATAAAAACGATTCTAGTATTGCATGTGAAAGAGAAACTGGAAAAGTTGATTCAGTAATATTAACAGAGTCAGAAGAAGGAAACAAGTTTGTAAATATAAGATTAAGACAAGCAAGAACTCCAGAGATTGGTGATAAATTTGCAACAAGGCATGGTCAGAAAGGAGTAATCGGAATGCTTGTTAATAAAAAAGATATGCCATTTACTAGCGAAGGAGTCTTCCCTGATGTAATATTTAGTCCCCACAGTATTCCAAGTAGAATGACTGTAGGACAATTAATTGAAATAATTGCAGGAAAAGTAGGAGCATTAGATGGAAGGCATGTTGATGGAACTATATTTACAGGAGAATCTGAAAAAGATTTAAGAAGCCAGCTTCACACTTTAGGATTCAGAGAAAATGGTTCAGAAACATTATATGATGGAAAAACAGGAAGAATGCTTAATGTTAGAATATTTATTGGAAATATTTATTACATGAGATTAAAATACATGGTTTCAAATAAATACCATATGAGAACAAGAGGTCCAGTGCAACTTTTGACAAGGCAGCCAACAGAAGGTAGGTCAAAAGAAGGAGGACTAAGATTAGGAGAAATGGAAAAGGATGTATTAGTTGCTCATGGAGCAGCATTATTACTAAAAGAAAGATTTGATTCAGATAAAGAAATAATGCCAGTATGCAGTAAATGCGGAATGATAGCATACCTTAACTATTACAGAAATAAAGGAGTTTGCAGTATTTGCGGAGAAGACGCTCCTGTAACTTTCATAGAGATGAGCTATGCATTCAAATTATTATTGGATGAATTAAAGAGCTTATGCATCTATCCAAAACTAAATATTAATTACAAGGACTGATAAAAAATGATAAATGTTGTTAAAGAAAAAATCGGAAGTATTGAATTCAGAGTTTTAAGCCCTGAAATGATTAAGAAAATGAGTGTTGTAAAACTTATAACACCAGAATTATACGATGCAGACGGCTACCCAATTGAAGGAGGATTAATGAATCTAAGAATGGGAGTAATAGAGCCAGGATTAAGATGCAGGACTTGCGGCGGAAGAGTAAAAGAATGCCCAGGACACTTTGGATACATTGAATTAGCAAGGCCAGTTCTTCACATTAAATATTTAGAGTTCTTATACAGCGCTTTAAGAAGTACTTGCACTCATTGCGGTAAAATCGCATTAGATGAAAAGACTTTAGAAAAATTAAAATTAAAAATAAAATTAACAGAGAAGCACCAAGGCGGATTAAAAGCATGGGATGTTTCTAAAGAAATAATTTCAAAAGCAAAAAATACTTTAGTTTGCCCTCATTGCGGAGAAAAGAGAATAAAAATAAAACTAAAAAAACCTTACTTCTTCTATGAAGATAAAACAAGGATTACTCCAATTGATATTAAAGAAAGAGTGGAAAAAATATCAGATGAAGATTGCCAATTACTTGGATTAAACGCAATAGGAGGAAGACCAGAATGGATGGTTTTAATCAACTTGCCAGTTCCTCCAGTAACAGTAAGGCCTTCAATAACATTAGAAAGTGGTCAAAAATCAGAGGATGATTTGACTCATAAATTAGCAGATATAGTAAGAGCAAATCAAAGATTAGCTGAGAACTTGAATGCAGGAGCTCCTGAAATAATTATTGAAGACTTATGGGATTTATTGCAATACCATATTACTACCTTTTTCTCAAATGAAAATAGTCAAATACCTCCAGCAAGGCATAAAAACGGAAGAGCCTTGAAAACTTTATCAGAAAGAATAAAAAGCAAAGAAGGAAGATTCAGGAAAAATTTAGCAGGAAAAAGGGTTAATTTCAGTGCAAGAAGTGTTGTTTCTCCAGAACCAAACATTAGAGCTAATGAAGTAGGAGTTCCTCAAGTAATGGCGAACGAATTAACAGTTCCTGAAAGAGTAACTAGCTGGAATATTGAATGGCTTAAAAAATTAATAAGCAATTTCCCTAATTATCCTTGCGGATTATATGTTTTCTCAGCAGACGGAAAAAAGAAAAAAGTAACTGAAGAAAGTAAAGAATTAATAATGTCAGAGTTAGCTCATGGTTATTCAGTTGAAAGAACTATAATAAATGGGGATACAGTATTATTTAACAGGCAGCCAAGCCTTCACAGAATGAGTATTATGGCTCATAGAGTAGTTGTATTATCAGGAAATACTTTTAGGGTTAATCCTTTAGTTACAGGACCATATAACGCAGATTTTGATGGAGATGATATGAACCTTCATGTTCCACAAACAGAAGAAGCAAGAGCTGAAGCTGATGAATTAATGGAAGTTAACACTCAAATAATAAGTCCAAGATATGGTTTGCCAATAATTGGATGCAAACAAGACCACTTAAGCGGATTATATATTTTAACAAGAGAAGGAGAAACTTTTGATAAAGAAGAAGCATTCCAACTGCTAACAAGAGCAGGAGTTTATGATGCTGAATTAAAGTTTGATAAATCAGGAAGAATTAGCGGAAAAGAAATCTTCTCAAACATTTTGCCAAATAATTTTAATTACATTGGAAAAAGCGGAATGAAAGAAGAGCAGAATCCTGATACAATTGTTAAAGTTGTTAAAGGAAAATTAATAAGCGGAGTAATTGATGATAAAAGTGTTGGTGCAAATAAAGGATTAATGCTTGCAGACATAGTTAAGAATTATGAAAGAGAAGATGTAAATCTTTACTTACAAAGAATGTCATTATTAGGAATAGCAGTATTAGACATTAGAGGTTTCACAGTATTAAGCAGTGATTCAGATTTACCTGAAAAAACTCAGCATGACATAAGAAAAGAAATAAAAGAATCAATTGAAAAAGTAAACAGTGATATTGATAGTTTTAAGAAAAAAGACATGGTTGCATTGCCAGGAAGATCATTAAGAGAAACATTAGAGCAAAAAATTATTAACTCTCTTAACAATGCTCGTAACAAAGTAGGATTGCTTGTTTTAAAGAATGCTTCAAAAGAAAACTGCAGTATAATAATGTCCAGCAGCGGAGCAAAAGGAAATGTATTAAATCTTGCTCAAATGGCTGGATGTGTAGGACAGCAGGTACTTAGAGGATTCAGATTTAAAAGAGGATACAGCTCAAGAGTATTGCCTCATTTCAGAAGAAATGATTTAGGAGCAATGTCTAGGGGATTCATAAGACACGGCTATAAAGCAGGGCTTAATCCAACAGAGTTTTTCTTCCAAGGAATCAC
>JAQVLH010000073.1 GCA_028704265.1 Candidatus Nanoarchaeia archaeon | reverse complement strand
ACTGCAAAAACAACTAATACTAAAATTGCTCCAGTAACTTGAGGCTGAGTTAAAAGCACTGCAGGATTAGCTAAATCAGCAGCAGTAATTTCCCCAGAAGGCACGCCTAAAGAGCCAGTATAATTAGTATAACCAAGCATTAAATCCAAACCACCATTCATTCCAATCATTATAAGAACTAATAATATTATAGACATGGGGATAAGCACTGCAGGATTTTTAATAACATTAGTAATATAAGCAGCATCCATTCCAGCCCATTGAGTTAATAATAAAGCAATAAATAAAAAAAATGCCAAAACAATAGCTAATGGAATAAAATTCATTAAAAATTGTCCAGCAGGAAAACTTAAACCCATAACTAAACCAATAGCTAAACTAATCAAAGCATTAACATCATGCCTGTCTTTTCCAAAAATTTGAACTTTTTCTAAAATACCAAACATTGCACCAGCGCCAATAATAAAAGGAATCAATACATCAAAAATGCCAATTTCATTAATCACTTCAACTGCTTCACTGGCAACAGAACTCATAATTATTTTTAAACAATTCTTATATTTTAAAAGTTTTCATTTAATTCCTTGAAAAAAATAAAGCAATAGATTCTAATTGATTAGTAAAAAAATTAATATCTCCAAAAAAAGCTATAAGAGTCACTATTAAACAAGCAACTAAACAAACAATAATTACTTTCATACTAACATCTTTTCTTTTTTCTTTAGGCACAACTGCAATTACTGCAAAACTAGAAAAGAAAGAAAGAACCATCCAAACCCCAAAAAATAATAAAGATTGGGTTAATAAATCAAAATAAAAAATACTGGAAAGAAAAGCAACACTGAAACTAATCACTGCCCTAATATTATTCATCTTATCCTCACCTTTAAAGACTGGAATAAACGCAGTTGAAGCAAATGTAATACTAAAAATTACGAAAAATAATAAAAAAAATATTACGCTGCCATATTCTGGAAAAGTTTCAGGAGAACTTGTTACAATTAAACCTTTGACAATATTGTCAATAGATGAAATAAAACTAGCCATTATTATACTCCTTTTTTATTTTTTGCCATAATGAATAAAGGAAGACCTACAATAAGTCCTAAAAATATAATTATTCCAATAACATCTGCAGTAAAAATATTCTTCATCATAGAAGAAACATCAAAACCCATTAAATAAAAATTGGTTGCAGAAATTTCCATAAATTTAGTGCATTGTCCAGGCCCAGGATTTAAACTATTAACAGGAGTTAAACTTTTATCATTACATGGAGTGCCAACAATTAAACCATTATAAGCTATTACACCCATTGCTGCTATAATTAAAACAATAGCGCAAGCCCATATAATTCCTTTATACACGCCGCTAGTTTTCGAAATCTCTTCAAACTGAGGTCCAAAAGCCATTCCTAAAACCATCATTAATCCTAATAAAATAACGCTTGCTATACCTAATATTGGCAAAAAGTTTTGAGTAATTCCAACAGCATAACTTGCAGCAGTTGCAGTTATTGCCAAAGCAAACGCTATTAATGAATGAAGATTCTTCATCTCATCCTTTCCTTTAGAATCCTTAGAAGCAAACAATTGAGTCTTTTCAAGCATTCCAAAAACTATAGCATAAAATAAAATAAAAGGCACAATAAGATTCATAAAGCCTATTTTGATTAATAAATCAAAAGCTCCGCCAACCATACTATCTGCCATGAGTTAAAATAGAGAATTAAGATATTTTAAATGTTTTTACTAAATATAAAAAAATATAATTAACATTTTTTAAGAAATTCAATAACATATTCCATTAATTCTATTATTTGCTCTTTATTTTTTTTAGGATTCTTTAAATCAGTATTAATTTTATCATATAACTCTTTTAAATCTTCTAATTTATCCTTTGATAACGAATTATTTTTATTAGATTTAGATATAAAATTGCTTAAATAAGTTTGAAAATTATTTTTTACAGTCGGTTTTTTATTAAATGAACTTAAATACGTTTCTAAATTTGTAATTGCAGTTGAAACCAAGGATGCTGAAGCTTGAACAGGAGAAAGTTTGGACATATTAGCTAAAGAGGTAGAAGGCTTCATCAAAGAAGAAACTGCAGAAACAACAGAAGAAACTTTATCCATATCTTCAAATATTTTATTTAATTCTTTCTGATTAGGCTGTTCAGTTATTTTATCATAATTTAGTATCCTTAAATAAATAGAAAAATAATAATAAGAATTTTTTGAAGAAAGAACAGATTTTTCAAAAAATGAAACGGGAATTAATTTTTGTTTTTCAAAAGAATCACTTAAATAAATAGATAATTTAATGCCTTCATTTGAAAAAATTATTTTAGCACTAAATGAATTCTTAATTTTATTATTCTCTTTCACATTTAAAACACTATGATCATTGGTTTGCAAATAAGTTTTAAACGAATCAAAAAATAAAGAATCCTTATTATAATAACCTTTTCCTGCTTTTTCAAGAGTTTTATAAAAAAAGCTTTTGTTTTCATTAAAATTATTAATTTTTAAATCATAATTTTTATTTGAATATAAAAGTTTAAAGGTTTCATTAAAATCCTTGCTGTTTACATCTGAATTATACAATTGTTTTTGCTCTTTAAAATAAACATTTACATCATCAAAAATAATTTTGTATTGATTAGAAATTTCATTCCAAAAATAAATTCTTAATAAATTAAATATTAAATAATCTTTTTCAAAATCACCCGTTTTTTTCAAAATTTTAGAATTGTATTCTAATTTATAAAAAATGCTATCCTGGCCATAAGAAAAATTTAATTTAGCATTTTTTATATTCATGCTAATAGATTTTATTCTGCCAAAATTAAAGCACAAATTATCATCAAGTAGCCTTAATTTTGAAAGCAATTCATTGCTAAATATTTTTTGGGATAATAAAAATTTGTCAGTATTGTTTATTAATTCCAAAAAATCCAACTCGTTAAAAAGATTTTTTAAAATATTCATCAATGATGAAAATTCAAAAAATTGAAGCAATTCTTCTTCTTTAATTGCATCAACTGATTTTAATAATGCCTCCGTTTTTGTTGCTAAAAAATTATAAAATAATACTGAAAAAAACTTTTTTAACAAAATATCAGATGAATTAAGCTTAATTTCTTCAGTATGTATTAAATCATTTAGATTAAGGTTAAAACTAAAACTATTTTTTTGAACAAAAAGACTCATATGTTTTATATGAGGATAATCTTCATTATCAAATTCTATATTTTTCATTTCAAAACCAAAATCAATAATTTTATCCAATAAAACCTTAAAAGTGTTTAATTTATTATTTTTTAAAATATGATCTAATTCTTTAAAAAATAATAAATAATTATCATCATTAAGAGCTTTTTCTAAAAAATTTATTAAAATATCATGCATATTTTTATTTTGCCTTTCAAGATTATTCAAATCAATAACATTAGATGTTTCTCTTGAAAACTCTTTTAATAATTTATGAATCATTAAATCTTTTAAAAAATATTTTCTTCCTTCAATAATTAATATTTCTTCATTTAATTTTTTATTAAAAATATCATATGAATTTCTAACATATTCAAAATAATCATTAAAAAAAGAATTAGAATAATTGATTGATTTTAAGTCCAAAACTTCAAGATTATTGGAAGATAATATTTCATTATAAAATACAGGCAAAGAGCTAATTTTTATAAGATACAATGGAAAAACATCTTTTAGCAAAAAAGCTTTTGTTATTTTTAATTTTATATCGCAATCAAAAAAATTAGCAAAATCTTGATTATAAAACTTTAATGAGTTAGAATTATTTGAAAGCTCAATATTTAACAAAGATTTATATTTTGTTAAAAAAAAGCTAAAATCTAAATTATCAAATTTATCAGAATTAAAATCATCTGAGAATATATTTTTATCAGTTTTAATTATTGATTTTAAATAATTAAAATTATCTTTTATTTTTCCCTGATTTTTTCTAAAATATTCCCAACTATTTATTGCAAAAACTCCCTGAGGCATTAATAAATCAATCATTAAAGAATAATGGAAAAATTTATTGCACAGAGTTTTCATATGAACACTAAACATTGATTTAGTTGAATTCATTAAAACGTCTTTAGCAACAAGAATAAATCTTTCAAGAATTAAAATTGACAAATTATCATCAATTATTTTAGAATTTTGAAGCAAATTAATATTTGTAAAAAAATTTAATGCATACTCTTCAGAATCAATCCCATTTTCCTTAAAAAATAGCCTTATATTTTCTTCAAACGCGTTTTCCCTTTGTTCAGATTGCTCCAAATTCATAAGCAATGATTCCATAACATTACAATATTTTTCATATTCCAATATTCTTGCCAAAACAATTAAGATGTAATTGTCATTGCTATCTTTAATATCTTTAACAAAAATTTTATTGTCTGACCCATCTATTATTATTTGAAAAAAAGCTTCATTTTGTTCAGAGCATAATAATAATTTAAATAATTGCTGAGAATTTGGTGATTGTTCAATTAGTAATTTATTATAGTTTGAAAGCATCATTGAATTTAGCCGTTTTAAAATCCATAAATCAAATTTTGCAGTCTGGTTAGAAAAATTTTTCAAAACATCAATAAATATAAAATGTTTTAAAACTCCAACTTTAGGAAGGCTAGAAAATGAAATAGTGCCATCAGAAGCTTTAGTATCTCCATACAAATTAATAAAAGATTTGCAAAAAATTTTAAATGACTCAAAATATTTTTTTATAGAAGAATAAGAACCATCATCAGCTTTTTTATAAAAATCATCAAAATTATCAATAAACTTAAAATTAAGAAGCTCTTTTTTATCTTTGCTTTCTTTTTTTTCTATCTCTTTTATTAGAATTTCATAATTATTTAAGAATTTATCAAATTTTTTATTTAAAGCCAAAATTTATTCACCATTATTAATAAGGACTTATTTATTTAAAAAATCTTTTTATTTCTTTTTTGAAGATTTTAATGATTTTTTAACCAATACATTATGATTTTTTTTCTTTTTTTTAATTTTTAAAATTTTTTCTTCAAATAATCCAAATACTGCATTTTTTACAACAAAACTCCAGTCTTTTATTTTAAAAATTAATTTATTATAATTTTTTAAAAAGTCATAATAACTTTTATTCAACTTTTTTGCCATTAAATTTTACCTTATCCATTCTTTTATTCTTAAAAGAATTGATTGCAAATAAATAACATGATCAGGAATATAATTATCAACAGTAAAATTAGTTAAATCTAAATTATTAAGATTAACTTGAAATGTTTTAGCTCCCGAAGAAGAATTGAGATTAAACCCTAAGTTTCCAAGAGATGACACATAAGCCATTAAGGGATTTGCTGTATCTCCAAGTATTATTAATTGTATATTTGCAGGCAAAGTGCTATACATTTTTTTATCAGCTTGAAACATTATTTTTGAAAATTCTATTAGTAATACATAATAACAATAGTTATAAATTAATAAATAAAAATCAGGATTTTTATTAAAATTTTTAAAATTATCAAATAATGTTGAAGAAGCTTCTAAACCTCCATTTTGAGTATCTTTTAAAAAAATATCCCCTGAATTTCCAAAAAATTCTAAAAAATATTTTAATTCTTTTTTTTTCAAAACATCTTTAGGGTCAGAATTAGCCAAAATAGAAGATAAAGAATTAATTTTTAAAGAAGTTATATGGTTTTTAACCATTCCTATTATAAAATTAGGCGTGTTTTCCGGAGCAATTATTTCATCAATAAATATTTTTTGAAGGTTTTGCGAAAATAATTCTATTCTATTAAAAAACATAGCAAAATACTGCTTCATAAGCTCATTGCCTAAAAGCGCTTTTGTAACACCTAATCTTGGAATTTCAAGTGATAAAAAATCTCCAGTAAAATTATAGAATTTATTTATTAATGTAATTTTTATTGGATCCTCCAATAAATTGATTAATGAGTATAATATTTTATCTATTTCCAAAAAAGCTCTGGCAAAATTCACAATTTCAGACATTGCTGAAAATTCTTTGCTTGATTTATCTAAAATGTCCTGAGTATAATTTAATGTTTGCTGAAATTTTTTAAAAAAATCATTTTGGCTTAATATTGTAAATAATGATTTAGAGGTTTCAGTAAATTCTT
>JAQVLH010000072.1 GCA_028704265.1 Candidatus Nanoarchaeia archaeon | reverse complement strand
TACAATCAAGTTAATTTAACAATTTTAGGAAACTTAGAGGCAAGAAAGATTCCTGTAATAATTGTAGCTAATAAAATTGATTTGAAAAATTCTAATATTGAAAGAGTTAAAGAAATGTTTCCTCAATATGAAATTGTTGGAATAAGCGCAAAAACTGGAAAAAATATGGAAGAATTATATAAAACTATTTTTAAGGTGGCAAAATGACAACGATAAATAATACTAAAGTTGATTTAGAATTTATTCCATTTGAAATATTAAGAAAAATGAGTTTAGAAGAACAAGTTAGTTTCATTATTAAAAAAAATAAAGATAATAAGATTTTAATCTTTGACTCGCAATTAACCCCTCAGGAAGAAGCTAAGCTTATTAGTGAAACAATGAAGCACATTGACAAAAAATTTTCAGGAATAGAAATATGTTCTTTGTATATGGATAAAACTCAAAATTGGGTAGATAAAACTAAGAACTTTATTTTCAGAACTTTAACTGGAAAAATGAGAGGAACTAGCATTATTGGCCCTGCAAAAATTATTAAGCAAATTAAACGGGACCCTGAAAGTATTAGCATTTTAATGAAATAATTTATTAAAAAAAAAGATTTATAAAGAGAATAATACATATATTTTATTATGTCAAGCTATAGTAATCAAAAAAAATTGGAAAGCGATATTGCATTTGGATATAAGATTGGAACTAAAAGCAGGGAATTAAGCGATATCTTGACAACAGTTGACAGCAAAATAAATATTGACAATTATTCAAATAAGGAATTAAGCAAATATATTAAGGATAATTATAATAAAAGCTATAATGAGAATACTTTTAGAAGGCTTGCAGGAGAAGCGAGGACTAGGAAGAAGATTTATGCCGACATTCAGGGAATATTTTTAGAGAAAAAAGAGGACCAAAAAAGGGCCAAGAATTATGAGGATATAAAAATATTACTTGAAAATGTTAAAGTATCAAATGGAATGAATTATTTAAATGAATTAGAAGAATTGTTAGTGGACCCTAAAGAAAAAATTCCTAAATTAAAAAATAATATTATTCAAGGAAATCCAATATCTCTTATGGATATAAAATATCTTAAAAAATCAAATTATTATTTTTCTATTGGAAAAAGAAGAAATGCAGATATAATGCCTTATGAAGCAATTATAGATATGACCAATTTAATAAATTCGATGCCTCTTGAAACTGTATTAAATGGTGCAAAAGGAAGAAAACTTATTAAAAAAGAATTGAATAATTCTAATATTGAAGGCTCATTTAATATTATAATAAAAAATGGAGAAAAATATTTTATTGGAACAATTGATAATTTAGATAAATGCAAAATAAGAGACTATTGGCCAGTGAATTTAATAAAAATTAACGAATTAAACAACTCTAATCAAACCCCTTTAGGTTGGTTAAACTACAAATCTTTGGAAAAAACAGGTGCTGTTGGTACAGTTCAACCTCTTGAAGATGATTATATTACAAGCGGAGACGCAATTATAATTTAATTAATATTAAAAAAAATATTTTATTTATTTTTATAAGAATTTATACCATAATCAAATTTTATAAGATTGTTTTTCTCTGCAAACATTATTTCCTCTTCTAAATCCCTTACTTTGCAAAGATTTGATTTATTATTTGAAAAATTAATTTCATTTTTAATAGGGTATTTTTGTGAAACAAAATATTTTACAAATAGTTCATGAGTATCGCCTATTTCAATAACTACACTATCTATTCTTCTGTCATAAAAATTATGTTTAGCCATTTCAAACGCATGTTTCAATGTATGAGGGTTAATATAACATAAAGAATTATCTGGCACATATGATAATGATACTGGAAATAGCTGAGAAAAAATATTATTTATAATTTTAGGCTTCATATTATATTCTGGCAATCCTGAATAATCAAGAATTTCAAGTATTCTGTTTGTAAAAAAATTAAGTTTAGTGCTGTTTTTTAGTTCATTTTCAAAAGCAGATTTAGATTTAAGATCTTTCCATTTTTTTTCAACTTCAGATCTTCTAAAATTAACTATTTTTGAATAGCTATCAAGTTCATATAAAATATTATTAGTTATATTTACACTTCTGCTAAACCTCAGCATTTTTGATTCAGTTTCAAAAGATGATTCATAATCTTTAATAAGAGGGCTTTTATGACTTTGAATATTTAAACAGCCTATTGCCTGAATATAATTGCATTTAGAAACCATATTATAAATATGGGATAGTATATGCTCATACACAGGCTTTCCTGTATTTTCTTTAAAAAATTTATTGCAATAATTTATAAATAAATTTTCAGTTTTAAAATAATCACTTGATCTATCATTTAATAAATTAAATACTGAAGATGATATTTTTTCTGTATTTGGAAGCTCAGGACAATACATTTCACATTCAGGAAATAAAGAAATATCAGGTATGACTGAACTTCCATGATTAGATGAAATAAATGTTAAATCAAAAGTTGATTTTATCATATTAAATATTTAAATATTTATGTTTAAAAAACTAACTTTTTAATAAATTTAGGGAAGCTTTATCTAAAATCTTATTTAATAAAGCTTTTTTTAGTGATTATGGATTGGGTTGATTTTGAAAAATTTATTAAAGAAATCTTAGAATTACATCATTTTGACTCTTTTTGGAATGTTAATTTAACAATTGCAGGGATTAGAAGGCAGTTTGATGTAATTGCCAAAAAAAACAATACTTTAATTGGAATTGACTGTAAATTTTGGGATAATAAAAAAACTAAGAAATCAGGACTTATTAAAAGTGCAATAAAGCAAAAAGACAGGTGCTTATTGGTTGAAGGATTATTTGGAGTGAATATTATTCCAATTATTGTCACGAATAAGGAGGATTTATGCGGAAATTTTGAAGGTATTAATATAGTACCTTTGAATAAATTGAACAATTATTTGCTTGAAAATTATTAAATTAAAGTTAACATTTATAAACATTAATGATTCTATAAAAAAGGTTATGGAAAATAATAAAATTAAAGATTACATGTTTTTAAGGGATAATGTTATATATAATGTTAGTGATAATAAAATAGTAAAATATGAATTTCCAGTAATAATTGTTGATAATGTTTCAAAAACGCAAATAACAAATTTTCAAACTTATAGCAATAAATTTAGACTTAAAATAATTAAATATTCTAATATAAAACCTGAAGGCATTACAAATGTTTTGCTTAAAAATTCTGAAGAAAACAGATTAGCATGTATTGATATGAATATGAATGTTAGAACTTATTATTTAGTGCTTAATAATCCTTATGAAGAAATAGATTATGATTTTAATTCAATAATTAGACCTAATTTTAAACAATCTAAATTTAATCTTGATGATGTTATTCAAGCACAGCTTTAATCCTTCTGACTCCTGCACTGACAGCTTCTTCTTTAATTATTTTAAAATGACCTAATTCTTTAGTGTTTTTAACATGCGGGCCTCCGCACATCTCTTTGCTGAAATCACCAATGAAATAAACTTTTACTTTTTCTCCGTACTTGTTTTCAAACTCCCCTTTTGCTCCTTTAGCCTTGGCTTCAGCTATTGAAAGTTCTTGCATTATTACTGGTAATGATTCGTTTATTTTTGCGTTAACTAATTCTTCAGTTCTCTTAAGCTCATCATCTGTTAGTTTCCTTTCAAATGTAAAATCAAACCTTAGCCTTTCGGGTGTGATATTTGAGCCTTTCTGATGAGTCTCCTTACCCAAGACTTTTGTCAAAGCAGCATTTAGCATATGCGTTGCAGTATGCAATTTAGTTGTTGTTTCGCTATTGTCTGCTAGCCCTCCTTTGAATTTCTGTTCAGCCCCCTGCTTTGAAAGTATTTGATGCTTAAGGTATTCTTCATTAAAACCTTTTATATCAACTTTTATTTTTTTTTCTTCAGCTAATTCTTGAGTTATTTCAATAGGAAAACCAAAAGATTGAAATAATAAAAAAGCATCTTTTGCTGAAATATCCTTAGTTGATATTTTATTAAATTCAAGCATTCCTTTTTCAATAGTTGCCAAGAATTTTTCTTCCTCTTTTTTTAACTCATCAATAATGAATTCTTTATTAGTATAAATCTCAGAATAATCGCTTCCAAATTCTGCAATATAATAATTTGCTAAATTATTAAGTAATTCTTTTTTGTATCCTAATAATCTTGCATGCCTTACTGACCTTCTAATTAATCTTCTTAATATATAGCCTTGATCCTTATTTGATGGAGCAATTTTTTCTCCAAGAATTAAAGTTGCTGCACGAATATGATCCATTATTATCCTGAAACTTTTTTCGTAAGCATCATATTTTTTTCCAGTTATTTCTTCTACAATTTTTATTACCGGCAAAAATAAGCTAGTTTCATAAACATTATCTTTTCCATTTAAGATTGTTAAAGCTCTTTCAACACCCATTCCAGTATCAACATTTTTTTGCTTTAACTTTTCATATTTTCCTTCTTTTGTTTTGTTGTATTCCATGAATACATTATTCCATATTTCCAAATATTTTTTGCATTTACAACCAGGACAGCATTTTGGTCCGCATGAAATTATACCTGTATCAATAAATATTTCAGTATCGGGTCCGCAGGGCCCGGATTCTCCTGCTGGCCCCCACCAATTATCTTCTCTTGGCAAGTAATGAATATTAGTTTTTGATATACCTAAATTATTCCATATCTGCGCTGACTCTTCATCTCTTGGGATCCCAACTTCGCCTTCAAAAACAGTCACATGAATTTTTTTAAAATCAATTTTTAATATTTTAGTTAAAAATTCATAGCTATAAGATATTGATTCTTTTTTAAAATAATCTCCTAAACTCCAATTTCCTAACATTTCAAAAAATGTTAAATGCCTTTGATCTCCAACATCTTCAATATCATTAGTTCTTACGCATTTTTGAACATCTGTTAATCTATTGCCCATTGAATGCTTTTGGCCTAACAAATAAGGCACTATTGGCTGCATTCCTGCAGTATTAAATAAAACAGTTGGGTCATTTTCAGGAATAAGAGAAGCTGATTTTATAACTGCATGGCCTTTGCTTTTAAAAAAATCCAAGTACGCTTTTATTAACTCTTTTCTATTCATATCAGTATTTGAAAATAAGAAGAATTAAAAACTTTATCAAACAAGAATTATTTTAATATCTTTAACAAAAAAAAGTTTCTTTTTAAAATAAAATCCAGTATAGGAATATTTTAATATTAAATAAGTTTATAATAAACTTAAAGGGAGTGAAGAATGAGTCTTGATTCAGAAATTTTAAAAGTGTATAATGAAAGAAATGAAGAATTATCAAAAAGAATTGATTTTGGATTAAAATATTCTTTGCTTAACACTAAAGAATATCAAAAATATATGAATCAGCTTACAATTGATACTTATGACTCTTCTCATATTTATGAAGGGAATTTAATAAGAAAAGTTTCAAAATTAGATTTTTCTTATGAAAAATTAAGCAAAAAAGGTTTAGATTTTAAAGAATATTATAATAATTTAAAAAATAAAAATTATTTAGAAAAAATTGAATACATTAATTCTGTAAATGCCTCTAAAGATATTATGAATGAATTGAATGTTTTAAAGGGAATGTATATTAGATTAATTGACACTCTTGATTATTTGAAATCAGATAAACCTAATAAAGAAATGTGGAGTTCATTAGAAACTTCGATAACTGAAGAAAATAGGGAACATTACATGAAATTTTTAGTTCAAGAAGATTTAAGAAATAAAAATATTTCAAAATATTTTGAAAAAATAGAAAGTCCTGCAAAATTTATTGATTCATTAATTTTAGATAAAGCTTCTTTTGAAAAAGTTTATTTTCATGGAAATAAAACAAAAGTTATTGAAGATATAATTACCGCAGTTATATGCAATTCTGAAAGAAATTATATGCCTAAAGAAGTAATGAGTTTAATTGAATCAAAATATAATTTTTTAAGTTTTTCAGAAAGCAATAATGTTAATAAAATTTTTATAAATGAAGGCACTTTTAAAAAAATTTGGTATAATGTAAAAAATAAAATAAAATCTGATGAGTTTGAATCAGCACTCTCTCAAAATATTTCAAAGAATGATTTGCTTGAATCATTATCATTTTTTGTAAATGATTCTCTTGAA
>JAQVLH010000071.1 GCA_028704265.1 Candidatus Nanoarchaeia archaeon | reverse complement strand
TTTATCCTTCCCCTGAGGTTATTGAAAAATTCAAAAAAGAATTAGCAGGCTTTGAGACAGCTAAAGGAACTATAAAATTCCCGTTGAATAAAGAGATTCCTTATAGTTTGATTAAAAAAATCGTTGAATACAAGGCTAAGATTTTATTATAATTTATTTTTTGAATTCTTTTTGGCATTTTATTGCTAAATTAATGCATTCTTCTGAGTCGTAGCCTAAATCATCGCACCATCTAATGGTTGAGAAGATTACATTGCCTAATTCTTTTTTCAAATCATCATCAGTGTGCTTGTCTTTGTCTTTTACTGCATCCCTTTCCCATCTGCATAAGTCTCCAAAAACTTTTCCAAGCCTTACAATTATTTGGGATAAGTTGAGCTTTTCTTTCCAAATAACTCTTCCTTGAACTAATAAATCTTTAATTTCCATTAAAAAAATAATAATATCATTAGTTTAATAATATTTTTAAATAGAAATATTTATTTTATTAATTCATGGGAGACTTAAGGAATGATTTTTTTACTCTTGCAGGAGAGCTTGAAGCGAAGCTTAAGGCAGTGAAATTAGGAATATTAGAAAAAGAATTAATAATTAAAGCTTTGGACTTAGGATACTCTGCTGCTTTTTGCGAAAGAACCGCAGACATGCAAGAATCTTATTATGAATCTGAAAAATACAGACAAGGATATATTAAGATTAAAAATTTATTAGAAAAAAATTAATATTTTCGTCACTCATTTTTTAATTCAATTTTATTCCGCGATTAGTATTTTCGGATTGCTTATCTCATTTTTTTGGAAAAATTCTGAATCTTTACTAAATTCTCCATAAGCGTGAACTTCTTTGTAGCCTGTTTCGCTTAAAATTTTTAATAATTCTATGTAATCAATTGTTTCGTCCTTTTGGCTTAAGTAGCCTGCCCCTAGTTTGGTAAATACTGGGTTAATTATCATTAACTTCCCTTCAGGGTTTAATGTTTGTTTTGCTTTTTTTAGATTTCTTGTTTTTATTAAGTATTCAAGAGCTGCCAATCGTTCATCCACTCTTGTTATGTTTAATTCTTCTTGGTAGAAGTAGTTCTTGCTTGTGTGGCCTATTGTTAGGTTTTGGCTTCTGCTGCTCCATGAGCCCCAGAAGTAAATTAAATCCTGTTTAAGGTTAAAGTTCCAGTCTGTGAAATATCCCCAGTACCTTTTGACTCCGTTAATCCTTGTTAAGTATTCCACTCCCCCTAAGAGTTTGATTAACTTATTTATGCCGTTTTTTGAATTAGGGCTATTGTAATGCTCTTGCTCGTGCAAATCTGGGAGGTTAATTATGTCTATTGCTGAAACTTCAAATCCTTTAGAAGTAAAATAATTCATAGGCTTAGTGTTAAGCCCGTACCCAACATCCAACGCTTTGCCCTTGCTTTTTAATAATTCATTGGTTAAAGAGTAAACCTTCCCTATTACCTCTTCTATTGTTAAATTGCTTGGAAATATTGCTTCAATATTGTTTATCTTTAATTGTTTAGCTGCTAAATTTTTAGATTCCAATAAATAAGGCTCCGCTTCCTTTAACGATTTCTTTTCTCCATCTATGTAAAAATAAGTAATTCCTTCAAGACCTCCTACTGCGAATAAATCCATAACACTGATTTAGTAAAAAGATGCTAAATAAAAGGGTTTTGAAAATTTTTTAAATATTGATATCTTCTTATTATTTATGAAACTCTTTTCTATGGACACAAAACATACAATTAATTCTAAATTAATTGCTCCCTGTGGAATGAACTGCGGAATATGCATTGGGCACCTTAGAGATAAAAATAAATGTTTAGGTTGTAGAGAACTGAGCGAAGGAAAACCTGAGTCATGCAAAAAATGCACAATAATTAATTGCAAAATTCTGAAAGATAATAAAATGCTTTTTTGTTCAGATAAGTGTGAAAAATTTCCTTGCACGAGATTAAAAAATCTTGATAAGAGGTATAAATCTAATTATAAAATGAGCATGCTTGAAAATTTAGAGAATATTAAAAAATTTGGAATTAATGAATTTGTTAAATCTGAACAAAAAAGGTGGAAGTGCAAAAAATGCGGAGAATTACTTTGCGTTCATAGAGATTCATGCTTGAAATGTAGCTACAAAAATAAGAAAATAACAGATAATTAACAAAGATATAAATATTCTTCAAATATCTTGTTTCTTTTTTTATGCTTTTGAATTGAATCGTGAGAGTTATGAAGTTTTCTTTAAAATAAAATTACTCCTTATGAGTTAAAGTAATAGTTTAAATACTTTCAAAAAAATAAAAAAATATGGAAAAAATTGAAAACTTGATTAGTTTATTTAAGGATGATTTTTCAAAAGCCAAGTTTTTATGCAATGTTTACAGCCCTGGCGAATCAGCTGTTGCAGAAAAAATATTAGAGTATAATCATCGTTTTAGGGTAATGGAGACATTAAATGGATACAACCACCCTGTTGCTGACATTATAAAGGCAGAAGCTGAGTTCCATCTAAAGGCAAAAAATGATCATGAATTTATGAAATTTGCAAAGATTCTCATTGATATGGATCAGAAAAAGTATAATATTATTGGGCTTCTTGAGCAATGGAATAATAAAGAGCTTATTGATTATACCTTTGATTTTTTTCTAAAAAAAGAGTATTTTTGGAGCTGTGCAGAGCTGGCTAAATTATCAGAAAAAAATGATTTAAGAAAAGAATGCCTTGAAAAGGTTTTAGCAGAATACTTAGATCCTGATTATCCAAAAAACAACACAGTTAGCTGGAAATCAAACAGGCTTGACTGCCTTATAGAATTAGAAAAATATGATGAATTCTCAGAGATGTTCTTTGATGAGCATAGATACAACAAGGATGATGACAAAGTTTTTCCTGGAATCTATTGCGCTGGAGAAATCATAAAATATCTTGACATCTTTGAAAAAAAGCTTCCTTCTATCGCAAAGCAGGCTTATGAGAAAGTTTTCAATGCAATAATCTCAAAGCAATATTACATGTCTCATGGCTTTTTTATGGCATTTGCCAAGTCTGCAAAAAAGCTCGGCAAAGGAGATGAAGCAATTGAATTCATTGCCAATAAGGAAATTAATAGGGATTGCATTTCTAGCACTGACAGTAATGGCCTTCCATTAATTCTTGAGAGCATTAATGAAATAAGCCCAAATAAGGCATTAGAGATACTTAACTTAGTTACTAATGCTGCAATCCAGAGGAAGACAAAGCTCTATGAAGCAAAGACTATTGTTGAATGTGCTAAGAATTTTAACTCGCCAGAACTTGTTTATAAAATTTATAATTTCATGGACGAGAAATATCAAAATTATGGAAAAGAATATGACCTTGATGCAGAATTTTTCATGATGGCACATAAGGCAACTAAGGATGATAAATTTTTGGAGCTGGCTGTGCCGTTGTTTCTTAAAAGTGAAGACTATGATTCTGCAATAAAAGCTGCTAATCTTTTGAAAGAAAGTGATTTAAGTCAAAGAATTTTTGAAGCAAAATCAATGGTGCTTAAATATAAAATCAACAGAATAATGGAAGAAGATAACAAGTAATAAAACATAAATAAATTTATGGATTAATTATTGAAACATTGATTCCAGTATTCAATCTATCTCACTGTTTATAATATCATTTTTTCTGCTTCAATAATAGTTTTTATTTATTCTATTTCTTTTAGCACTAATTCTTTATAATTTTCAAACATTTTAGAAAGTATTCCAATCTTGTAAATAAATGGATATTTTTCTTTGTTAATACTTTTAGAAACTTCTCTATAAGAGTCACTCTGTCTTGGTATGAAATAGTTAGGATAAACCCATTCATTATGTAATCCATTAGCTATGAGTTCAAGAGTTTCAGCGTCCTTTATCTCATTTAATCCTTCAAAGAGCTCGGATAATTCTGTAGTTTTTTGGCTGTTAATCTCTTCTAAGACTTTATTAATCTGTTTTTTTATTAATTCATGATTATTGTTTTTATGGGATTCGTAAAGGATTATGAATGATTCCCTTAATGCTTTGCCTGTAAAAGTTTTAGTTTTAAGTTCAATATTTTCATTGTTTTTTGATATTTGTTTATTTAAATTATTATATTGGTAATATAATAATTGGGAAAGTTCTAGAAATTTGACTATTTTTTTGGTTTTTTGGAATAATGAATTAATCTCGGAATTGAATTCGTATTCTATTTCAAAGCCTTTTAATGGATTAGGTTTTAGTCCTTTCTTCTTATATTCATACCATAACGGGGATTTGGGCCTTATCTCTAGCTTGTGCGGGTATTGGAAGCTTTCAAGGTTTAATTGAAGACGCTTTATTGTTTTGACATTTTCATCCATGTCTTCCATAGTCATTTCAGGGTGGCCGAAATTCATCCAATAAGATAAGTGTGGTATGTTGTTTTTCTGCAAGAATGCTTCGCAGTCTTCAATCTGATTAATGGTCTGGTTCTTTGACAATAAATCAAGTATTCTTTGGCAGCCATTTTCATAACCCACATCAAGCTCTATTCCATGCGCGTGTGACAGTTCTAATATTTTATTTTTATAATTTAGTATATCATCAACTCTGATAAGCATTCTGAGATTATTTATTTTCGGAGCTTTTTTTAAGGAATCAATCACTTTCATAAAGTATGGTTCATCTGATGCAATGTTGTCCATTCCTAATGAAACAGTTTTTATGCCTAATTCATGCATCCTCGTTAACTCTTTTAAAAGAAGTTCAGGGTTCTTTTTATTGTGAAGCAATCCTGATAAACTGTTAAGAGTGTAGCCTGAGCAGAATTTGCACGCCCCCTGGCATTCAGTCCCAACATAAGCCCATGCTCCTAAGTAAGGCTTAGTTTTGAAAGATTCGCTAATATAGTCCCAGTCTTGGCATTCAAGCTCTCCTGAATGCGTCCTTTTTTTTGTCTTTAATATTTTGTCATTAATTCTGTAATAAATCCCTGCTATATCCTCTGGATTTTTTTTGCTTAAAAGCTCAAACATAGCTTCCTCTCCCCTTCCTATAACTGCAACATCTATGTTGGGAAGATAATTCATTAACTCTTGAGGTATAAGGGTTGCCAAGCTTCCCCCTATTACTGTTCTTTTGCCTTGAGATTTGGCCATGCCTGCTATCTCTGCTGTAGCTTCTGTGTCATAGCAGCTTATACCTATGACTTTGAAATTATTCATTTTAGATTCTAATTCCTTGTAGCATTCTTTAAGAGATATATCTTCGGAGTATTTTTTAAAATTCATGTCATAAATATAAGATTCTATGCCTTTCTTTTTTAAGTGGGCTGAAACTATTGAAACGCCCAATGATGTTTCAAGCGTTCTCGACAATGGCACTGCAAATAAAACATTATCCATAATGAGTATTTTGTTAAAAAATAGAATATAAAAATCTTCCTTTAGATTAAAAAAAAGTCACCTAATCAATATTATTTCTTTTTTCTGCTTCAGTAAAGTTGTGAGAACTTTAAGTAATTCTTTTACTCCCAAAAAGATTTTTTGACAGGATAGGCCTTAAGCACAAAAACATACATACTATTTTTTTATTTAGAATAAGGAAGTAAAAAATTAAATATATTTTTAAAGACTAATTTTTAAAAAAAAATCATGGAATTAAATAATTTAAATGATAATTTGGAGGATTTGGTTGAGTTCAATGAAAGTTCCTTAAAATTTCTGAAAAATTTCGCATTTTTAATCAAAAGAGGCTATATCAATAATGTTTATATAGGAAAATATTTTGGAGGAGGATGCACAGAACATTGCTTTAATTTCTATGACTCTTCAAAAGAAGAAATGTTTGACAATTATTCATCACTTAAGAAGTTTATAGAAAAAAATAATGAATTAAATGGATTAAAGGATGAATGGAATATTTTGCCTCCTTCTGAAAAAAAGATTTACAGGCTGGAAAATGTTTTTTATGCAATTGAAAAAAAAAATCTTTCAGAAATTCAATTAATAGCAGGAACAAATATAGAAGAAGCACTGTCTTTAGAAAAATCAAATATTTTTTATGCAAAAGATTTAGATATACAAGTTAAAATAATTAACATGCTTATGAGTTTTGTGCCTGAAAATATTAAAAAGAATAATCTTAAAGAAATAAATAAAAAATTAAAATAAACATAATTTAGTTCCGGAAAGAACGAACGTCATAATA
>JAQVLH010000070.1 GCA_028704265.1 Candidatus Nanoarchaeia archaeon | reverse complement strand
CGTTGATGAAATAAAAAAAATGATTAAGACTCAGCTAAAGCTTCTGCCTTCTTATCAGTCTTCAATTAAAGGCATTAAGGTTTTCATAAAAAGAGTGCATGATGATAAAAATACTGGAAAAGTTGATGTCAGACTTACAATAATAAGGGAAGGGCTTAATGATATATTAATCCAAAAAACGGATTATGATATTGTGCTTACTTTGATGGAATGCATTGATAATGCAAATACTATATTAAAGAACAAGGTAAAGAAATAAAAGATTTTTTAAATTGAAAAATCTTTTTTCTTATTTATTTTAGCCCTGTAGTCTAGTGGTCAAGGACTTCTGGCTTTGAACCAGATAACCCAGGTTCGAATCCTGGCAGGGCTAAAGATTTTTTTTTATTGAAAAATATATTTTTAATTAATTTTTAATTGAATTATTTGCCATTTCTATTATTGATTCATTTGTTATTTGTTTCTTTAAATCTGCCAAATTTTTAACTTTCAGGTTTATTTCATTTAATATTGGTTCAGTAATATTATATCCGGATTTAGTTAAAATTTCCTTAATTGCATGTTTTCCTGAATGCTTTCCAATAACAATGCTTTCTCCAATCCATCCAATGCTTTCCTTGTTCATTATTTCATAAGTATTTTTGTCAGCAAACATTCCATGCTGGTGAATTCCAGCTTCATGCGAAAAAGCATTCCTTCCAACAATTGCCTTGTTTCTGGAAAGGTTTAACCCAGTAATTTCGCTCACCAATTTAGAAGTAAGAAATATTTCCTTTAAATTAATTTCAGTGCAGCAATTATAGTAATTTTTTCTTGTTTCAAGATTCATAATCAATTCCTCGATTGCGCAATTTCCTGCCCTTTCGCCTATTCCATTAATGCATCCTTCAACCTGAGTTGCTCCATTTTTTATTCCGCTTAATGAATTGGCAACAGCATTTCCTAAATCATCATGGCAATGAACGCTGACAGTAATATTTTTTTTATCAATTAAATCTTTTAATTCTTTAATTATTTTTTTAATTCTTTTGCCAAACTCTTGCGGCTGAGCATAGCCTACTGTGTCAGGAATATTAATTGTTGATGCACCTGCAATAATAGCAGTTTTTAAAGCCAAAATCATAAAATCAAAATCAGTTCTTGAAGCATCCTCTGCAGAGAATTCAATATCATTGCATAATGATTTGGCATATGAAACCATATCTTTAATATTTGAAATAACTTTTTCATTGCTCATTTTCAGCTTTTTTTCAATATGAATCTTTGAAGTTGCAATAAAAACATGAATTCTTGGATTATTTGAATATTTCACAGCTTCCCAAGCCCTGTCAATATCTTCTTTCACCAATCTGGCAAGCGAGCAAATAACTGGCCCTTTTATTTCCATTGCTATTTTTTTAACAGCTTCAAAATCATCATTGCTTGATACTGCAAATCCTGCTTCAATAATATCAACATTTAATTTCGCTAACTGCCTAGCTATCTCTAATTTTTCAAAAGCATTCATTGATGCTCCGGGGCTTTGCTCCCCATCCCTTAGAGTTGTGTCAAAAATTTTTATTTTTTTAGCTAAATTATCATTAGTCATTAAAGAAAACCCCTGCTTACCCTTACCTAAAAATTAATAGGCAAGAGTTATAATAAAATTAATAATGCTAAAATATTACTGTTAGAAAAATAACTAGCATTATTCATATTAATTAAATAAAAGTTTGAAATATTTAAATATTTTGATTTGTATTAAAAACTATTTAAATAATCCTTGGCACATTAAATAAAATGAAATACCCAAAGCTTGCTATTTTTACAGCGGCATTAATCTTGGGATTAATAATTTTTGGCAACTCAAAATCAATTATATTTACTAAAATTATTCCAAATCTTGGAGTTTTTGGCTATTTCTTGTCTGGTTTTTTTTATGTTTACAGCTTCACTTCAGGAAGCGCTGCAGCAATATTATTTAATTTATCACTCCCAGAAAATTTTTATGAATTATGGGCTTTTTCATCATTAGGTGCTGCAATGGCTGATTTAATACTGCTGCTTTTTGTGCAAAGCTTTTTTGAAAACGAAATAATTATGCTTTCAAAGAGCAAATCCATAAAAAAGCTTGATGCATTTTTTAAAAAATTTTTCAAATCATTCAAAAGATTATTTTATTTAATAATAAGCTCAATATTAATTGCCTCTCCCTTGCCTACAGAAATAGGGGTTTTCATTGTCTCTTCAACAAGAGCATTAAGCCTTAAATTTTTGCTTTTAATAATCACTTTGCTTCATGCATTGGGCATTCTTTTTATAATCTCATCAAAATTTTTGCTTTAAAAAATAATCCATTGATTTTTTTTATAATGCTTAAAATGTGCTAATTTAACAATAATCATAATATTTTTAAATAAAATTTTTTTATAATTTAATTTATATGGATATTGAAAAAGTCTGCAATGAAGGAAAATGCGGATTATGCTGCTTTTTGTATAATCTGGTTAGGGGATATACATTAAATAATCCTTCAGAAAAGTTCTTAAAAGAAAATTGCGAAAAAATTATTTCTGACGGCAAGGGTAATTATTTTACAAAACCTAATCCTGAACTAAAAGTGTTAAGAAAATATGTTAAAGAGCCGGATATGGACAGGGCTTGTTCTTTTTTAATTCCTGAAATTGAAAATGATACAATAATATCTCTTAAATGTTCAATACATGATTCTGATTACAGGCCAATTGTTTGTAAGACCCATAAATCTTATGCAAATGAAAGTTATTTGGTAATGCATTTTGATATCCCAAAATTTGAGCTAAACGGCAAAGTGCTTAATGCAAACAAGGATATTGAAGCAATAATTAATAATTCCTGGGAAGAAGCTAAAAAAAATATGGATATGAGACTGTATTAAAATAATTCTTGTTTTAAAATTTAGCTGAAAAATCAATTCCTTCAAGATGCTTATTAAGCCCTCTTTTTTTGCCCATAACTTCCTGCTCAGAATATTCTTTATAATCAAGGATTTTTTTCTTCTTTAAATTTGTTGATTCCTTGCTTAATATTCCGGGGCCGCCGATGCATCCTCCTTTGCAAAATAATAAGTCAAAAAACTTTTTTCCTTTATTTTTTTCAAAAATTTCTTCCAATTTGATGCAATCAGAGCATGAAACCATTTCGCTCTTTTTGAAAATATTCTTAGCATTCATTGTTTTTGCTAAGCCTCCATCTATTGGATAAATTTTTGTATATTCATTGTAAAATTTGTCAAAATAATCTTTCTTTTTAGGGGCTTTTATTTTTTCATTTTCAATAATTTCTTTCATTTCCTTAAATGTAACAGTTGCATCTATTATTCCTGAATTTTTGGCTTCCAATTTTTTTGCAAAACAAGGGGATAAAAATACTATTTTATACTTAGGATAATTATGTTTTATAATCTTGGCCATTGCAATCATGGGCGAATCAAAAGGCATTAAATATTTAACATATTCAGGGAATTTATTTTTTACTAAATTAACAATTGATGGGCATGGTGAAGTAATAAACATTTCCTGGTCTTTATGAGCATTAATATATTCTCTGTATTCATGGTTTACAATCTTGGCTCCGAAAGTAAGTTCGCTTACATTATCAAAACCTAATTTTTTCATTAATGCAACAAAAGTGCTATAATTAAAATCAATAGGGAATGAAGGTGCAGCCATTAAAAATTTTTTATCTTTAGATTTTAATATTTTAAGAACATTTTTTTGGTCATCATTGTATTCCATAATTTAAATTAAGTGCTAATTATTTAAATTATTTATCTTTTTTTTTTTTAAAAGTATAATAATAATTCATGTAGCATGCTGCTGAAAATATTCCTGCCATAACTGCAAAATATCCGCTTAATCCGGCATTGCCAGATTCAATCATTGAGTTCGCATAGCTTAATGTGCTTATTGTGCCATTGCCTATTGTCATAAAATGTATTGCATTAAGATTATCTTTTTCTCTTTTAAAGTCAATCTCTTGTTTTTTTATTATTGCTTCAATCCCTTCAGTCATTTTAAATACGCCTCCATTTTTTCATGCTGAAGATTTAATAAAATATTATTAAAATTTTTTAATTCACTTTCAAGATTGTTTTGAGCTTCAATGCAATTATTTACCTTTTTTTTAATATCAAAATAATTTTTTAGTCCGCTTATTCCTAAACTCACTCCTATTGAGCTAACTAATGCTCCAACATAAATGCCTGAATATTGCAATCCGTAATAATAAATTCCTTCAAAAATTTTTCCAGCTCCATACGCGCATGCGCCTCCTAAAATATTTGCTGCGCTTACGCATAAATTAGTGTTTGCTTCATATAACTTAAATTTTATTTTGTTTTTTTCTTCCGATTCAGGGATTCTTTCAATTTTTTTTAATAATTTTGTAAATATCATTTTTTATTTAAAAAAATCAAGGCATTAAATCTTTTTTTCGTTAATTAGCGAAGAATCATTTATGATAGCTTCTATTATTAATAATCATGAATGCTCGATAAATCTGCTCAATTAATATTAATCTTGCCATTTCATGGGTAAAAGTCATCTTTGATAAGGCAATTAATTTTGCTTTAGATTTCGCTTCTTTGGTAATACCATCAGCTCCTCCTATTATAAATTTAATATTTTCATTTTTATCAATCAAATCACTAAAAGCGATGCTTGAATAATTAGCTCCCAATTCATCTAATATATAAGTATTATTGTCGCATAAGTTAGAAATTTCTAATGAGTCTTTTTCAATTCCTTTGTCTTTTAATTCAATTAATTCAATTTTGGCAAAAACTTTCAGCCTTTTTTGATATTCATCAATTAATCCCTGAATATTTTTCTCTTTAATTTTGCCGACAGCATAAACTTTTACTGATTTCATAATAATTTTTTAATAAATCTAAAGCTTATTAAGTATTTGATAATTTATTATTAAGCATTGAAGCAAGAATAAGCTTATTTAAATTTTTATAAAAACAACTTTAAATAATAAGATTTTTAAATAAAGATATTTGAATTCTATTATATGAATTGTGAATATTTTATTTCTGAAAAAATAAAGGAAACTAGAAGCACATCAAAAATAATAATAACTGAGCTTAAAAGTTTATATGTTTCTGATAAAGACAAATGCAAAAAAACTGCAGACATGTATCTTGATATTTCAAACAATGCTTCATTAATAAATGCAATTAATGATTTCAAGAAAGAATATAACTTATAATTCGTTTTTAAGAACTTTAGCTCTTAATTCTGGTTTCATTTTTTCAGTTGCGTATCTTAATCCTTCTCTTGAAAAATATTTATAATTATTTCTTATAAAATTTAATTCTAATTCTTGATTTTTTTGACCCAGATTTCTTAAGCACCATCCAACAGCTAATTGAATAAATCTGAAATTATTTTTAATGAGATTGCTGGCAATTTTAATTATTATTCTATCATAATCATATTTTATTGCCAAGTTGACAAATGCAATAATGCTTGCTCTTTTAGCCCAAACTTTATTGGACTTGCTCCATTTAATCATTATTTGTTCAGCGCTTTTATTATTTAATATTATTTTTGAAATGACCTTGCTTGACAATACATCGCAGGTAGCCCATTCATAAATATAAGTGTCAAATAATTCATAAAACTCATTAAGAATTCTTTTGTCTAAAACTTTTGAATCATGCTCTAATATCCTGATTCCAATTGTCTTGTCTTCAAAGTATTTCGATTTTAATAATTCAATAGATAATTTAACCTTTTCATCCTGGCTTAAATTTTTTATTCTTGGCTTAAAATTATTATAAATCTCTATTACTTTAGCCATTTTTAATCCCCTGTTAGTGGAGCCTTTCAGATAATTTTCTGCGCCAATCTTTGTTTTTTCATCTGCATATTTTTCTAATTCGGACTGTATTTCATTAATCATTAAAAATAATATTTGCTTAATGCTTAAATTTTTAACTATAATATTTAATGCTTAAATTTTTAACTATAAAAGATTAAAATTAATCTTAATGAAAGAGTTTGATTATTTAATAGTTGGAGCAGGACCTGCTGGTTCATATTTGGCTGAAAAATTGGCAATTAAAGGATTTAATGTAGGGTTATGTGATAAGAAGAAAATTATAGGCGAGCCAGTTCAATGCACAGGATTATTAACTAAAGAGATAGAGAAATACGCGGATGTTAATAATGATTTT
>JAQVLH010000069.1 GCA_028704265.1 Candidatus Nanoarchaeia archaeon | reverse complement strand
GTAAATCAATTAATTCCTCATTTGCTATTTTTTCTAAATCTGAATTGCTATTTAATACAATAATTATTGCAGCGCCATGAAAGTAAGTTTCTTTTAATAAATCAAATTTAGGATTAGGATTAATAAGCCAAAGATTAACCATTGTTGAATCTGCATAATTTAATGAATATAAATCAAGACCTATTAACCTGCCATAATTTAAGCAATTAGTTTGGCATTCTTGCAATTTTGAAAAAATAATTGAAGGTTTAGTATTGCATTCAACTAATTCATTTAAATAATTTTTTGCATTTTCATAAATATCTTTGTTAACAGAATCAAGTACAGCTTTAAACTTGTAATTGCAACTCATCATTTTTTTAGATAAATGTTTTAGTATAAAAAACTTTTGAAAAACGTTTATTGCTTAAATAATTCTACTGTTCCAAAAGAATTTTCAATAATGATTTTAATCTTGTTTGATGCATTAATGTAATTAGAGCTTAATAGCCCAATATTGTTTTTTATTGAACCAAATGAATTATCTGATTCTATGCTATATGAAGCATCTTTATCTATTGTTAATATAACATCTCCAAAATTATTATTTATCAATATTTCTTTTTCTCCAATAATGTTGCCAGTAAATATTGTTAATTCTCCAAAGTTATTATTTATTCTTGAATCTTTAATATAAGCTAAATCAGTTATTGTTGATTCTGCAAAATTATTATTAAAGTATAGATTATTTACCATAAAATTAGTGAAATCATAGTCTGATTCGCTAAATGAATTAATTATAGAATAATTTTGCGAATATAAACTAGATTCTAAATAATTTTTATCATTTGATTTATAATTAATTTTAATTTCATTAAGTTCAACTAAAAAATCAATTGAAGTAAAACTAACAGAAAGAATTGAATCATTAAGATTAACAATAGCATTAGTATTAGTTGGAATTATCATTAAAGAAAAATTAAATATGTTTACTATAAATGTTAAAAATAATGCAATCCCTATTACGCTTGAAATTACTTCACCTAAATCACCAAGATTAACAATTCCTTTTAAAATATTATAAGTTCCTGCAATTATTAACAGTATCGGCAAAACTAAAGGCTTTGATAATAAGGAAAAATCTAGCACATTATAATTATAAGCTAATAAAATTAATCCAATTACTATTAAAGTATATCCTGACTTGCTCATTTTTTGCCTCTTTTATAATTTTTATAAAGCAAATAAGCTCCAGTGAATATTAATATTAATGGAAAAGCATTAATTGAACAATAAAATTGAAATATTGTAATTATAGTTATTGCTAACAATATTGAACCCGGAATTAAAGCCCAAGAGGTATGTTTTTCTTTAGTAATATAAACTGCTAAAAAAGATAATGAAATGCTTAACAGCCATAAATAAGGCAGGTTAGTAATTTTAAAAAAAATTATTAAACTAAACAATGAAAGCATTACTCCTGGAATTAAAAGTCCTGACCTTTTTGTAACAAAATAAGATACTAAAAATATTAATCCAGATATAGACATAAGGTGGTTTAAATTAAAATTTAAAATATTTAATGAATCAAGAGTTAAAAATATTCCAAATAAAATTAATAATACTCCAGTAATAATATTCATATTATTTTTTTCTGAAGTAATAATTGAATCAATATTTAATTCTTTTTGTTTTTTCCCCATAGCATAACCGCACCAATTATTATTAAGATTGCTGGCCACATAGTTTCCCAAGCAATAACATTATATGAATCTAAAAGCATCATTAATCCGATTGCAATTAAACCTCCTCCTAAAAAATAAGAATTATTTATTTTACTTACAACTTTTTCTTTTTTCTCATTAGAATCTTCAGGAAGAATTATTGCAAGTATTAAATATAATGGCAAGATAAAATTTGGCACAATTACTAACAATAATGCAGTTACTACTCTTACTATTGTTGAATCTATTTCAAAATAATTAGCTACTCCTCCGCATACTCCAAAGATTAATTTATCATTTTTACTCTTGTAAAGCCTATCTTTCATATAATATTTTTAGCTGAGGATTATTAATAAAGATTTTTATTGAATATAATTTAAAAAAAAATTCTTTATTCCTCCTCTAGTGGAGGAGGAACATGTTTTTCTTAATAAAAAAATTGTGAAAGGCTGCATGATAACAATCAGGGGGAGTGATTAGAAATTAGCAGCCTTTACAAAAATGAATTTTTTATAAGGGCTGTTATTTATTTCTTATATCATCCTTATTCCTAATGATTCTTTCTCAGCTTTTTGCCCCGAATTATTTGACTGAATATTATGTATCCTTTGAGGACCTACAATATAAGGACTTTGAACACCAGTTATGATGCTCATTATCCTCATTTTGCCAGTCATTGATTCTTCAATTCTTGCTCCCCAGATTACATTTGCATCCGGTTTCAATGATGAAGTAATTAATTCAGCAGCTTTAGTTGCCTCTTCAAGAGTCAAATCAGGTCCGCCAGTTATATGTATTAATGCTCCATCAGCACCAGTATAATCAACATCTAACAATGGACTACTTAAAGCTCTTTTAACTGCTTCTTCTGCTTTATGTTCACTATGAGATTCCCCAATATTCATAACACATAATCCTCCTATTTTCATTATAGCTTTAACATCTGCAAAATCCAAATTAATCAAACTTGGCAATGCTATTGTTTCAACTATTCCTTTAATCATTGTTGAGATTAATTCATTAGCTACAGCAAATGACTGAGCCATTGGCAAATTTCCTGCAATTTGCACTAATCTATTATTATCAATTACTATTACGCTGTCGCAATATTCTCTTAGAAGCTGTAAACCATATTCGGCTTTGTCAACCCTTGCCCTTTCAACATTGAATGGCATTGTAACTACTCCTATAATTATGCTTCCCATTTCTTTAGCTAATCTTGCAACTACGGGTGCTGAACCTGTTCCAGTTCCTCCACCCATTCCAGCGCATAAAAATAACAAATCTGTTCCTTTAAGCAATTGTTTAACTTCATGCTGACTTTCTTCAACGGCTTGGGCTCCTATTTGAGGATGTCCTCCTGCTCCAAGTCCTCTTGTTAGCTCTTTGCCAACTAAGATTTTTTGATCCGCATTACTTATATTTAAATGCTGAATATCAGTATTTAATACAATTGTTTCAGCACCTTCTATGCCTTTATTGTATAGCCATGCAACAGTATTGTTTCCTGCTCCGCCGCATCCTATTACTTTTATATTTGCTTGTCCAGCATTATTGCTGGTTGAAAATTTAAATTGCTCTTGATTTTTAAGAGCATTCTCCACTAAAAAATCCATTTTTTATTTCACACTCCCCGTTTTTTTTTAATTTTTTTTGACAGTAATGAATACCAAAAACTATTTAAATCTGTAGGTATTTACTACTACTTAGAATGTTCGTAATGTGATTTACTTCGCCAAAAGTAAATTGATCTCGTTTAGTTAAACTTCATTCGCCAAAATGTTGATTAACTTTTTATAAATTTTATAATGTATCTGCTGATTTAAATACTTTTATGTCTCTTGATAATATATATCGATTACTTTTTTAATTATTAATAAATATTATTTTAATTATTATGAATCATGAATTCTTTATGAATGAAGCAATAAAGGAAGCTAAGAAAGGATTAAAAGAAGGCGGCATCCCTATTGGTTCAGTATTAGTTAAAGATGGCAAAATAATAGGAAAAGGCCATAACCAAAGAGTCCAAAAAAAGTCTGCTATACTTCATGCTGAAATGGATTGTTTGGAAAATGCAGGAAGATTAACTTCAAAAGATTATTCTAAATGCACTATTTATTCTACATTATCTCCTTGCGAGATGTGCACTGGAGCAATAATATTATATAAGATACCTCTAATAGTTATTGGAGAGAATGTTACATTCAAAGGACCTGAGAGTTATTCTAAAAGTAAAGGTGTTAAAATAATTAATCTTGAAAGCAAAGAGTGCAAGGATTTAATGGCTAAATTTATTAAAGAAAAACCTAAACTTTGGAATGAAGATATAGGAGTATAAGATTCTATAGGAAGCGTTGGCGATATATAATAGCTGAATAGTTCCAAAGGAAACGTAGGCAGTTCTATGAGAAATAGAGGTTGTTTGCAGATGAAAGAATGGGGTTTAGAAGCTAATATATGAAATAATCATCAAATTTTTTATTTTTAGATTCTTTTTCAGCAAGTATTTTATTTATTAAATCAATCTTTTTATTTTTAATAGGTTCACAAAATTTTGAACTTTCAATCAAGGTAATATTTCCATAGCCAATCATAATTTTGTAATCTTGATTATTAATAATTGCAGAGATAGTATCTTTTTTTTCACAATTAAAAATTTTAGTAATTAAACTATAATAATTTAAAAATGTGCCAAGAGGAGGTAAATACTGAGCATAATCAACATTTAAATCAGGCATATTTAAAATAATAAATAATTATCTATAAAAACCTTTTCTTTATTACAAAATCTTTTTAATTGCTCTTCTGATTTAATTAATAGTTATGAATCTAAGACTTTTTGCGCTAAAAAATGCAGTATTGCATGAAGGTAAAGCTGCAGCTGGAGCAATAGTGCCAAAAGCTTTAGGTGAGAATCCTGAATTGAAAAATGACATGAAAAAATTAATGGCTGACATCAATAAAGCAGTTACTGAAGTAAATAAGATGAGCATTGATGAGCAAAAAAAAGAATTACTTAAATTAGACTCGCATGCATTAGACAAGAAAGAGGAAGTTCATGAATTGCCAGAAATTGCAGGAATCAAAAAAGGAAAATGCAGTTTTAGATTGCCCCCTGGTCCTGAAAAACAATTGCATATAGGCCATGCTTTATCATTTTTATTAAATGATTATTATGCTAAAAAGTATAATGGAAAATTAGTTTTAAGATTCGAAGACACTAATCCTGACAAATGCGCTATTGAATATGTTAAAGGAATAAAAGAAGATTTGACTGCTTTAGGAATAAAATGGGATGAAGAATATTTTATGTCAGACAAAATGCCTGCTTATTATAATTATGCAGAAAGCATGATTAAAAACAATTACGCTTATGCTTGCATTTGCCCAAAAAAAACTGAAAATGATAATGAAGAATCTTTCAAAAGAGAGAGATGTAAATGCGCTGACAATGATGTTAACTGGGGTTTAAGACATTGGAATAAAATGAAATATGGAACTTACAAAGAAGGAGAATGCGTAATAAGAATTAAGGGAGATATGAAAAGCAAGAATAGCACATTATGGGATCCAATAATTTTTAGAATTAATAAAAATAAACATTACAGGCAAGGAAATAAATATAATGCCTGGCCAATGTATGATTTCACTGCATCAATAGAGGATGCATTAGTTACTCATGTTTTAAGAGATTCTAACTGGACTCAAAGGATTGAACTGCAGAATCTTATTAGAGAAAGATGCGGAATAAAAAATAATCCAGAAAACGTATTATATTCTAGATATGGCATTGAAGGAGGATTAACTCAAGGAAGATTAATAAGAAAATTAGTTGAAGATAAAATTGTAGAAGGTTATGATGATATAAGGCTTTCAACAGTAAAAGGAATACTTAGAAAAGGAATACAAGTTGAAACTTTTAAGGAATTATTAATTGAATTAGGATTAAGCAAGTCTAAAAGAATGATACCTTTAGATAAAATTTATTCTATTAATAGAAGAATTTTAGAAAAAAAAGTCAACCATTATCAGGCAATAAAATTAGAAGATTCAATGAATCTTACTGTTAATGACTGCCCTGCTGAAATTATTAATCCTTTAAACTCTTTTTCAAAAAACACTGCTGCAATTAAATTAAATGGTAATTTTATTATTAATAAATTAGACAAAAAAATTAAGAATTTTAGATTAAAAAACGGATTTAATATTTCTATTGCTAAAAATGACGGAAAAGAAGCAACAGGGGAATACAAAAGTGGAGAGTTTGAAAAAGGAATGACTATTATCAACTGGATAAGCAATAATAATGTTAAAGTTAATATTTTGGAAGCTTTGCCTTTAATTAATGAAAAAGGAGAGGTTAATAAGAATACTTTAGTTACTCATGAGCTAATTATTGAAACAATTGCTAATGAATTGCCTTTAGGCTCAATTGTTAATTTTGAAAAATTCGGCTACTGTAAAAAAGAAACTAATAATTGGATATTTATACATGATTG
>JAQVLH010000068.1 GCA_028704265.1 Candidatus Nanoarchaeia archaeon | reverse complement strand
GGCCTCCAACTATTATACCTTTTAAATCTTTAATTGGCAATAATACTTCATTTGCTTTTCTTGCAATTTCTTCAAACCATGCAAGCATTAATCCAACTCTTACTCTTGAAAATCTTGCGGAACTCTGTCCTCCTGCTCTCATTTTTCCAGGAACAATACTGTCCATTTCAGCTAAAGTTTTAATTGAGCTTCCTTTAACAAGACCTATTGCTGCATTATTTGTATCCATACATATTAATGCATAAACATTTTTTTCATCAATCATATCTTTTAAAGGGTCAAGAATAAATCTATTTTCAGTTCTGTACATTCTTATTGATAAAGGCATAGGTAAATCTGTGATAATAAAATTTTCAGTATTCATCTTATTAGGGTTTTGTTCCAAATCTCCAGTAAAAACTATTAAGCCATTAGAGGGAGTTTTATTATAAGGTTTAATTGCTGCAATTGCTTTTTCAATGCTTGAAAGAACTGCTTTTCTTGTCTGTTTGCTTTTAATATTGCTGCTTAAACTTAATTCGCTTGACAATTGGTTCTTTACAGTGTTAATATCATAATTATCTGGAATATAAAGACTAACAAGTTCGGTTGCTCCTGCTTTAATTTTTTCAAGTTTTTTTATGATTTTTTTTATTTCATAAACTTTTTCTGGACTAATTGCCATAAATAGAATAGTTATTTTCTGTTTTTAAAACCTTTACTTTAATTTTATAACCATCGAATCAGTTGCTGCAATGCAGTTTATTTTAGTTTTTTCAGTAATAATTCCTGCTTCACTTTCAGGTCCATTCCTAAGCATAGTTAAATCAAAATGTGTAATAATAATTAATTTTATTTTATTGACACTATTTTTTAAAGCGCTTATTAAATCATTAGTGCACATATGATATTCTGATTCTTTTCCTCCTGGCAAAATATTATTAGCAATTAAATAATCAACATCTTCAAGGTTTTTTTCAAAGCCAGGATAAACAAAAGTGTCTCCTGTGTAATATAAGCAATAATTTTTAGTGTAAAATTTAATTCCAATACAATCTTCAGCTGAGTGTTCGCATTTAATTGCTTTTATTCTTATTTCATCAAGTGAAGTGTTTTGTTCAGGCACTAATGAAACAACATCTTTTATAAGATTTTTATGATAATTATTAATAGTGTGCGAAATTACAGTATTTGTTGCAATTAAAGTTCCTCTTTTTCTTTTAGTTGCATGAGTCATTCCTTCAATCATCATATTTAAATCATTAACATGATCCAAGTGATGATGCGACGCTATTAAACAGTCAGTGCTAAAAGGATAAATTCCGCATTCTTTACATCTCAATAATGCTCCAGGTCCAGGGTCTAAGTGTATTTGGTGACTGCCAATTTTAAATATAATACCTCCTGTGCTTCGTTCCTGGAACAAAGTAGTATATCTGCCTCCTCCTGTTCCTAAAAAAATAATTTCATTCATAATTAATTAATTAAATGACTAATTTTATAAATTATTACCTCTTTTATTAAAATCATGAACTTTTTAGATAATATTTTGGGTGTTGTTAAGAAAAGTTTAATCATATTATTAATTATTTCAGTAGTTTGCATAATTTTACCCTTAATAAATAATTATGTTCTTCAATTTGCTTCTTATGCCTCTTGGCAGACTATAACTATATTAATAGCTGGAGGAGTTGCAGTGGTTTGTTCAATAATCTCTATGTTTTCTAAAATACCAATGGTTCCTGTTTTAATTATTCTTGCGATTTCTTTTTTAATCGCTTTAGGCTTAAACTTATGGGTTATTCTTACAACTTTTAGCTTAGACACATTATTGTCTGGTTTTGGGGATTTTAGTATAGAAAGCTTAATGACTTATGCTGAAGAAACAATTGCTGATTTGCAGGTAAAAGGGGAAGAGGCTATTCAGAAATTTTCGGAAATGTTTACTGTTTTAGAAACGGGTGCTGAAACTGCTGAGGAAACGCTGAAATAAATTATCAAAGAATAACTTTTAAAAAGGCAATAATTCTTTATTTATATTATTTGAGTCAGTAGCTTAGTCTGGTTGGAGCGCTACGCTGATACCGTAGTGGTCGAGAGTTCAAATCTCTTCTGACTCAAATATTTTATTTTTATAATTAACTAAACTTTTTTAAAAAGAATTTATTCTAATTATACTAATGACTGAAGAAACTTTGGAGCAAAAAGCAGCTACTTTTGATATTTGCATGGAAGATTTAATTGATTTAAATTCCCAGTCAAAAGAAAAAATTAATAATAATTATAATGAATTAAAATTTTCCTATATTAATACAAATAAGTTAATCATGCGTTCTTATAAAATAGATTTTTTACCTGCTAGTTTTGGTAATTTATATAGTTTAAAAGAATTAGATTTAGAGAATAATGATTTAATTTCTTTGCCTGCTAGTTTTGGCAATTTGTCTGGTTTAGAAGAATTATATTTAGGAGGCAATCATTTGGATTCTTTGCCTGCTAGTTTTGGCAATTTGTCTGGTTTAAAAGAATTATATTTAGAATATAATAACTTGGTTTCTTTGCCTGAAAGTTTTGGTTATTTAAACAATTTAAAAAAATTAAATTTAAGAGGCAATGGTTTGGTTTCTTTGCCTGCTAGTTTTGGCAATTTGTCTGGTTTAAAAAAATTAAATTTAGTTTATAATAAATTAATTTCTTTGCCTGAAAGTTTTGGTAATTTTTCTAATTTTGAAGAGTTATATTTAGTTTATAATAAATTAATTTCTTTGCCCGAGAGTGTTAGAGATAATAAAATTTTAGAAAAAGAATTAACTTCTAGTTCATTCAAAGGCAAGTATTATACTTCTTTAAATAATTATTTTTTAAAAACTGATTTTAAGAGTTTGCTTAGTGGCAAAGACGTTACTGAAGAAAAAATTAAAAATTTTTTATCAAATCCATTAGTTACTGATGAAATGATTAAAAAATTAAATCTTCCTAAATTTTATAACTTAATTGAAGAAAAAGAAAACAAAGTTGAAATTTTGGATTATGAAATAATTTTATAATTAAAAATCATTTAATCCAATAATGCATTATATACTCGTCAAAATATTCATTGTTTACTTTCAAAGTTTTATGCAGTTCAGCGACAATGCTAAATCCAATTTTAGTATAAAGATTAATTGCAGGAACATTTCTTTTGAAAACTTCAAGCTCGATTAATTCCAAACCTTTTAGCTTTTTTTTAGCCAATTCAATTATTAATTCTGTTAATTTTTTTCCCAAGCCTTTTCCTCTTTCAGTTTTTAATACAGATATTCCATAGCTTCCAACATGGTCGGCTTTTCCATTTTTTAAAGAAATACCCGTTCCTCCAACCATTTTATTATTTTTAAAAGCAACAAGAGATACATTCTTTTTTCCCTTTATTGCTTTGGAAATAGACTGTTCATATTTTTTTATAGATTCTTTTTTGTTGCTTCCAATATCTGCATTTTCATCAATAAGGGAGTCCATTAATTTTTTATGTTCTTTGGCATCGCTTGGTTTTTTTAACCTAATAGTATACTCATTCCATTTGATTGGAAATTTCATGATAATTCAGAACCTTCTGCTACATCTCTGTCTGGTAATATAAGTGATATTTTGCCTTTGTCTTCTGCTGCTAATATCATTCCTTGGCTTTCAACACCCATTATTTTTCTCGGCTCCAAGTTAGCAATTAAAATAATTTTTTTGTTTAACAATTCTTCTTTAGTGTAATATTTTCTAATACCGCTAACAATAATTCTCTCCTTATCAGCCTTAACTGTTAATTTGTATAATTTGTCAGTTAATTCTTCCACTTTCAAAATCTTGCCGACAATTAATTTAACTTTTTTAAAATCTTCAAATTTTGCATAATTTTCTGTTTTAGTTTCAGAAGTTTTCATAGCTTCATATTTGGCTTTGATTTCTTTAATATCTATCTTTTGAATTAAAATTTCAGGATTAATAATTTTGTATTTAATATCAATTGGTTCATTTATTTGCTTTAAGCTTTTGATTTCAAATCCAAGCATTTTAGCAGACTTAACAGAAACTGAAGGAATAAAAGGATAAAGCATAATTGTCAAAGCTTTGCTTAATTGCAAACTTACATTAATAGTATTATATCTAAGTTTTTCATCAGCCCAAGGCTTTCTGTCTTGAAAGAATTTATTTGCCTTGCTTGAAAGTTCAAGTATTGCATTAAGCGCGCCTCTTAAGCTTCCATTTTCAAAAAATTCGTCCACTGTTTTTGAAGTTTTATCTATTTCTTTAATCATTTTTTTATCTTCAGAATTTAAAACAGTTTTTTTCATTCCATATTTGCTTGCAAAAGTAATGCTTCTATTTAAAAAATTTCCAACATTATTTATTAAAACATTATTAATAGCTTCATCTAAAGTTTCCCAAGTAAAATTAAAATCATGAGTTTCAGGCCTGTTCAATAATAAATAAAATCTCCAGTAAAATTCAGGCAATAATTTCAGAGCTTCATCCATCCATATACCAACTCCTTTAGTTTTGCTGAATTTTTGTCCTTCAAAATTTAAGAATTCAATGCTTGATATTAAATCAGGCAAATGCCAATCTTTGCTGTCTGACATTAATAGTGCAGGAAGTATAATAGAATGAAATGCAACATTATCTTTTCCTAAGCAATAAATATGTTTTACATCTTTTGCTTTCCAATAATCTAAATATTTTTTTCCTAAGAGTTCTTCGCTTGCGCTTAAATATCCAAGCACTGCTTCAACCCATACATAGAATACTTTATTTTCAGCTCCCTGAAATGGTGCAGGTATTCCCCATTTAATATCACGAGTAATAGGCCTAGGTTTTAAACCCATTTTAAAAAAATTATTAGTATATTCTTTTACTCTCTTATCCCATTCAGGATGCGATTGGACATATTTTTTTATTTCAGGTTCAAGTTTTTTTAAATCAATATACCAATGTTTTGTTTCCTTTAAGATAATACTTTCTTTATTGCAAATAGTGCATACGGGTTTAATTAATTCTGAAGCGTCCAGCAATTTTCCGCAATCATCGCACTGATCCCCTTTAGTATTCGTGCTTTTACAATAAGGGCAAGTGCCTGTTATAAATTTTTCAGCCAAAAACATTTTGCAATTATTGCAATAAGGCTGTTTTTCTATTTTTGTAATAATAAAACCTTTTTTATTAAGTCTTGTATAAAATTCTCTTGCAAATTCATGGTGCAATTTAGTGTCAGTAATAGTATAATTATCAAACTCTATTTCAAATTTTTTAATTAATTCTTTTATTTTTTCATGAGTATCATAAGCTATTTCTTTAGGGCTAACTCCTTTTTTAATCGCTTCATATTCTATTCTTGTTCCATGACTGTCACTTCCGCTAACAAAAATGGTGTTAAGCCCTTTTAATTTATAATATCTGGAAAAAGCATCTCCTGGCAAAAAGCACCCAATCAAGTTTCCTAAATGAGGTATGCTATAAGAATATGGCCATGCAGAATTAACAACTACTTTGTTATATTTCATTTTATACTCACATCATTTTTTGCAGATTAAAAAAGCTTTTAACTTCATTTTCTATATCATAGGCTTCATCTGTTAATTTTTTAGTATATTCATTAACGCTTCCTTTTTGGAAAATATTTTCAAATAATACTTTAACAAAAGTTATTACAGGATTTGACTCCTCCCATTTTCCAGCATAATCTGTTTCAAGGCTTGACCTTATTTTTATGCTCCCGCTTCCTTTATTTGACATTTCTTTTCTTTTTTCTTTAATTATATTAATATCTTCTAATGTTAATTTAACCATTAGTTCAATAATATATTTTGTAAAATCATCAACTCTTTTTACTGTCTGCCAGTAAAAATCAACGGATTCTGAATTATTTAAAGTATTATGAGTATAACCTTTTTCTTCAATATAATATCCTCTTTCTTGCAAGATTTTTTTTAAGAACAAATAAAAATCAGAATAATTAAAAATTTGATTATTAATATTTATTACAATTTTTGATGTTATAAATTTTGATGGCATACTTATTTCACCTTTAATTTTGTTTTAACGCTATCTCTTAAGTCAAATAATTCCTCTTCGGCTTTATCTTCAAGTTCAAGTAGTCTCATTTTATAAACATATTTTTCATAAATGTTTTTCAAAAAATGAAGCCATACATTAGTGCTCCATCTTTTATCATAATCAGTTTCAGCTTTAGATGTAAAT